>NZ_JBHRRZ010000018.1:0-500 GCF_042643265.1 Virgibacillus sediminis
TTGACACTCCCACGGCTAAAGCCGCAAGCTCAGATCCTTCGGATTTTGAGTGGGATTCTAAAGTACCTTAGCGCCCGCAGTCCATTTCTGTTTTGGACAGGTCTTTAGATGGGGGTGTGCCATCACCCCTCCTAAGACAGTGCATATAGCATCTTAGGCTGATTGACTATTACCATCAATCATAGGTGCATATCTGATGTTCATTGCACCGACTATATCTCGATGGTTTTCGAATCCGCACTTACACCTGTATTTTCGGTCTTGTGCCTTATTTTTTTCACTACAATCCGGACAGGTTTGACTTGTATGAGCGGGGTTCACATATTCAACTTCGATGCCTTCCAGATTCGCTTTGTACTCGATAAATTGGGCGATACGATAAAATGACCACGTGTGCAGGTTCTTTTCGTTTTTACGGCTTGTTCTTGCCGTCTGCCGGATGTTCGCTAATTTTTCCAAGCGAATGACAGAGACTTTCTGTTGTTTGGCAAAATCTACAA
>NZ_JBHRRZ010000019.1:0-562 GCF_042643265.1 Virgibacillus sediminis
CCCATTCTTCTGGCCCTTTGTTAGAAGTCAATATAATTGAACTTCGTTCATACAAATGATTGACTAACTGGAAAAACAGATTTGCCTCGTGTTGATCCATTGCCATATACATGAGGTCATCGATGATGACCAAGTCTGCATCTCTGATACGTTTCAAGCGTAATTGAGCTTTCCGGATATACTCCTCGGTCTTCAAAAGAGGCACCAGCTCCCCCATGGAGATGAAGGAAACACGTTGCCCTTGTTGGATGGCTTCCAACCCCAGGCCTATCGCCAAATGCGTTTTTCCGACCCCTGGCGGACCAAGAAATATTAAATTATATGCCTGGTCCAGCCAGGAGAGTTCCCGTAGCTGTTTCAGTTGCCGGATGCTCAGTGACGGTTGCTCTCCCAGTTCAAATTCATCAAGAGTTTTTTCATATGGGAACTTCGCCCATTTTAAGTGCTTTTCAATCATTTTCTCCTCCCGGCGTTTTTCTTCGTATGTGAGGAGGGTATGGAGAAATTCTTGATATGTCCATGAGTTTGCCTCTGCCTTCCTTAAAAAAGAGGGAAGTTCCCG
>NZ_JBHRRZ010000002.1:0-170695 GCF_042643265.1 Virgibacillus sediminis
ATCATCGATGACCTCATGTATATGGCAATGGATCAACACGAGGCAAATCTGTTTTTCCAGTTAGTCAATCATTTGTATGAACGAAGTTCAATTATATTGACTTCTAACAAAGGGCCAGAAGAATGGGAGGAATTAATGGGTGATAAGGGTATCACCACAGCAATCCTCGATAGACTTCTTCACCGGGCCGAGGTAATTCATTTAAACGGATCCAGCTATCGGATCAAGAACAGGCAATCTGTTTTTCAGTCGAAAAGTGTTCAAAATTAATGAGCAAAAAGTGTTCAAAACTACTTGACGGTTACAGCAGAAGGCGAAGAAGAAATAAGGAATGTATTTGTTCCTTTTCTTCTCACGATATTTCTATTTATTTTAGCAGTTACTGCATTTATTTTTTAAGCTAAAGTGGTAGGATTTAGTACAGATGACCGATAGTCAGGGGGTGTATTTAATGAGAAATTTTGTCATTGGTGGTGCGATTTTATTAGGGCTGTTCATAATACTGCCGTTTTTTAACATTGATAGTTCCTTATTATTTGTTGTTTTATCTGAATGGATTACAAAATTTGTTTTATCTTGGATAGCCTTATATTGGCTAATTAGAGGGGTAAAGGCTTTAGAGAATAAACTAAATAACTCTTATTGAGCTATCGGGTGCTTATCTGGGATAAAGGGGGAAGCACCTTATTCATTGAATTAAATCAAAGAATACTCCAATAAGGATTTTTATCTAATATGTTAAATTTAATAATGGAGGTAGTTAAATGGAAATGAGAAACTAACACTCTTTTGCTAACGGGTGCAATAGTTTGAAAAGGTGACATTGACGCTCTCCTTTTCTTTTTGGAAAAATACAATAGTATTATTGGAATATTCTATTAGTATTGCAATATAAATATTGAGCTAACTGGCAGAAAAGTTTAACAAGAGTTGTCTTTAGTTATCCAATTTATCTTAATTTATGTTAGGTTTGTTTAGATACACAGAAAATATTAATTCATCCATCATAAGGAGGAGATTTTATTAAATTTATTTGGTTGGTAATTTCGTTAATTCCTATGCCATTTTTGCTTCACTACTATGAAATTTCTCAATTCCCAAATAGAGCTTCTTTCTTGTTTATAGGGACATTGTTATTTGTTATTTTAACAGGTCTCTTATCAACAAAAATTAAGTTTCATTTTATTGCTTTAACAAACATCATCACTTTATTTGTATCAGTGGTTTTGGGGACACAGTTTATAATTCCTCCAAATGGATCTTGGTTTAATCCTTTCGGAATGAATTTCGCTATTATATTTACTGGTACTGTTATTTTAATCGGAGTGTTAATAGTTCGGTTTGTTTCAAATATTATACTATTGAGATTGAAAAAAGAATAAAGTTTTATTGCGTTAATGGGTGCAATCCTTAAAAGGATAAGCACCCTTTTTGTTGAATTTATAGAAATAACGGGGCAATACTTTACTTACAACAGGGGCTGTCATTGTGATTGTTCCTGTTTCTTTATTGGTGTAGGAGACTCCAAAGATTAGGAAGAGAATAAAATTGTAGCTTGGGAGGGTTCTTAATGAGAAGTAAAGTTGTAATCATATTCCTTATTGGGATAGCTGTGTTTGGTATATATTTTATTGTTAATCCCATGGAGATTTTTGATTTGATAATCAAATAATGGTTTTGTTTAAAGGATTATACGACGACTTTGTGAAGTGATTTACTTAAAGTAAAGGGAGCAAGAGTTAAGAGGTGATCAAACATTGATCACCTTTTTAATTTGTTATTCACGTTAAAATATTTGGAACATTATGTTACTGTTAGTGTATAGACATATTGAGCTAAAGAGCAGGTTATTGGAACAGTGAAACTATTTTGTAAATCGGACTTAAATTAAAGGGGTAATTATTATTTATAAAAAAATATTAGGTGCTTTAGCAGTGATTTTAGGAATGATAATTTTATTTTATCTAATCATTGTTAGTTATTATGACCTTCAAATAGCAAAGCAGAGGGCGTCAGAAAACACATCTATCCTCCTTGTCACGATGACTTTATGGGCTTTCTTAATTGGTGTATTAATGGAATGGAAAGGTTTGGCAAACCTAATTAAAGGAAGGTTTAACTTTAATTGGCAACTTTTTATACCAACAGTTATATTGTCTATTCTGGTATTTATACCAAATTTCTTTTGGGTTAAATGGTATGGGGTATCACAGAATTTGTATCCAAACATCTTCTTATTACCAGAAACACATTTGATTTTATCAGTTTTAGCTGGAACAATGTCAGTTCGTTCTTTTGCAAAAAAGTAAAGGGATTTTAACACTAACGGGTGCGTTAATTATAATAAGATTAACATCATTTTAAGTAGAAGTGTACTAAAGGGGCAACTAGTGCGAGAAGACTTTTTCTTGAAATTTAGTAAGAAATAAGGGGGATATCCAGTGAAAAAAATTATAACATTTATTGTTTCATTATCAATCATAACACTTATAGTTGGTGGTTGTTCTGGAGAAGGTCAAAGTGTTGATGGTCAAAAGCAAATCCAATTCTCTTTATCTCAAAAAGGTTCCAATGAAAATTGGGAAGTGACAGATAATATTTCTGGTAAATACTATAACCTTGAAAAATCAGTTCATTCCACACACGAATTAACCATTGTTCCTAAAAAGGATGTTGATTACAAATCTCTCACCATTGCTTTAAAAATTGGTGATGAAGTAGTCGGGTTCTATGAAGAGGAAAGTGGAGAAAGGGAAAAGAACGAATTTCATGCACAATTAAATCAAAAAGATAACTATCAGGTAACGCAAGGCACTTTTATTCATACCAATGAAAGTGATACTTTTTGGGGAGAAGATATAACGCTAGTTATTGAATATGATGATAAAAAGGAAGAGATTCAATTAGGATAATTGATTGTTAAACTATCGGGTGCGAGAGCTGAAGATCCAGTTGGGATTCGTAGCTCCTAAAGGGGCAGTTTAGTTCAAGGAGCGATCACTTTTTTATTATTAAAAGTCCGGGGGAGGGGCACTTATGAAACACCGCGTTAGTATTCAATTGCTTTTGACAGTAAGTTTATTTCTTATTATTTTAGGGCAAGATTTGCAAAATTGGGAGGAGTTCTCTTCAATCAGGCAGTGGCTAACTGGAACATTAATTGTTATATGGTTGGTGCACTTATTATTAACTATTACAATTCTCTATAAGAAATTCCAACAAAAACATAACTATAATTAAATAAATGGTGCGATTGTTCAATAAGAGCAATCGCTTTTTCACTAAACGAAAAGGTTAGAAAGTTTGAATGAAATTTATTAGAGAACCGGTTAGGTGTAATCGGCAAGTAGAACTAAACAATTTTCCACATAGAGTTTTAAGCTGTTTATCACAATTAAGGCTCAACAAGTGATCATCAAAAATTGCTTTGAGGAAGTATGATATTAGGAAGGCGGAGTTATTTAACTATCGAGCAGTAGAGTTGAGTAAGATTTATCAATTTGATGTTCTGTTTTCAAAAAATTGCAATCAAAATTCTAGTTATTGGGTTATTATTTGGTTTGAAAAACTGTACTGAGGGCATCTAACTGAATAATTTATATTAGAATTTAAGCAAAATATAAATCAAGGTGGTAGTAAATATGTCTAAAGATGGTATTGCTATAGTAGCCATAGTTTCTGCTGTGATATGGATTGCGGTTTCTAAAGAGGCTGTAAAACCTTCAAAAGAGATAAATTGGCGAAAGATGATAACCTTACTGTCTGCAGGAGCTTTATCGGCATTAGTTATAACCATTTCACTTTTTCAAAGCCTGCCGTTTTAGCTGCGTTAACGGGGCCTTTAACACTACAGGGAAATCGTCAATTACGGCATCCTTTTAAATAGGCAGTTGAGGAGAGAAGACAAATGTAAATATAATGATCCAGGGGATGAAAATGACAATAAATATTGAAATTGCCAACAAAGATGATTTTAAAGCTGTTAACTCGATTATCAAAGAGGGGCATAATGAGCATGCAGAAGCGTTACCGCACATTTTCAAAGACATTGACCAAGTGATGCCAGGAAAAAATTTCAACGAGTTACTGGAAGATCCAAATTGTGAAGTTTTAATAGTAAAAGAATATGGAGATATTGTTGGGTTTGCAGTAATAGAATTAAGTGAGTCTCCACCCTTTGATTCTATGACACCAAGGAAATTTGCTTATATGAGTGACTTTGGAGTTAAAAGAAGTAGTCAAAGAAAAGGAATAGGGAGAGAATTATTTAATGAATGTTTAAACTGGGCTAAAAATAGAGGAGCAGATTCATTAGATTTAAATGTAGGGGAATTTAATCGAAAAGCAATTTCTTTTTATGAGAATTTTGGAATGAAGACCGTTAGCAGAAAAATGACATTACCTATTAAATAGATATAAATAAATATTAAAATAACGGATGTGTTTCGTGAAAAAGAAATGGCACCTTGGTCCATTAAAGGGGGCAGGATATTGAAAGATAAAAAGCCTAATCCCTCCTTGTTTTAAGGGAAGAATTAGGCTTATGGTCTTCATCAATAGCCGCCATTTAAAGAAGAAATTAAATACAATCAAGCTCCAGTAGTCTAATATAAATATTAATGGGACAACCTAACCCTACCCAAAGGCTATCCCAAAGAAAATCAGGCTTCTGGAACAAATGTTTTGCAATCGGTTTCTTCGCTATTGGAAGCCTGCTTGCCTTTATGACTGACTACATAAATAGCTTCTGCATGGCATTTGTTTCCAGTGCCCCAATAGGTGCAGTTATTTACTTCACAAAGTACATCTTTAGCCAAAGTATTACACCTCCTATATTGTATTATCATTAACAATTTAAAGGTGATTGATACTTTTTTATTCATACTATAACTATTCGTTCCTCAACAATATGGCCTTCGTTGACGGAAAACAGATCTTATTTAACATCAATCAAATTTGTATAACAACTTAACATTTATCTTATGTATGGCAAATAAAAAATAGAACGAGAAGTATAATGACTTTGTATCTTTAATGAACTATAGGGTGCGATTGTTCAATAAGAGCAATCGCTTTTCACTGAACGAAGAGGTTAGAAAGTGTGAAAATTGAGGTGATTTTCTTTGAATAACATAATGCTAATAGCAATTCTTGCGGGTTCCTTAACTGCTATTATTGGAGGGATTATTGCGTCAAATAAACAATAAAAAGAATGGAATGACTCCAATGTGGGATTCATTAAATGAGCCATCCTTAAATCTTGCAAAAAAGTAGGTTTTTTGAACAATTAGACGTCTACCATTTGTATTATAAAACTTGTTAGATTGTAATCAGCTTGTTTGAAGCACCATACTTAAACTATCTGAGCTTAAAAACAATAAGGAAATCGTCAGTACGGCGGTCTTTTTTGACTAAAGAGGCAGAAGAGTTGAATATTTTGGGGGGAAGAAAGATGATTAAGAAAATATTTGGCTTTAAGGAAAGAAAATCATTAGAAAATATTACTTTGAACAACATCCAAGCCAAGATGTATGAAATAGGTTTCAATAAGGAATTTGCTGAAGAAATAATGATTATTTTAGAAAAGAGATTTAACAAGTATGGTAAAAAAGAATTCCAAGAATGGTTTAACGGATTACATTATAGAGTACAAGAAGAATTAAAAGATGAATTACTTGCTACTAAGATATATGAAAAACACTCACTCTTAATTGAGGAACAAGTGAAGGAGTTAGAAAAAGAAACAAAATTGCCCTGGGAAATACAAACTGAAGATTTAAAGAATATAAATGAAAAATCAAAAAAAGTTCAGTTAGTAATAAGAGATAGGCTCTCAGGTATTGCTTTAGACTTGTTAACCTAAAGGGTGCAAACCTTCAATAAGGAATGGCACTATTCATCTAATGGGGCAGGATAGCGTAATAAATGCCGTAGTTTAAAAAAAGGTGGTCAGAGGAGGCGTAATTCAATGAAAACAGAAAGGTTAAGAAATTGGTTAATCGGGCTAATAGTTATGGTTATGCTTACTATTGGGATTGGTTTGAACTATAACGGATTCGTACAAGCTAAGAATTCTTGCGTGAACAACAATGGAACTATTATAGAGCAGGATTTTGGTCTATTTAGTTTCAATTTATCTTGTGAAAAGTAATATTTAATTGTGAACTTTTATTAAGATCCATTCAAAAAATTCCTATTCTAATATTTATTGAACTAAGGTGGGGAAAAGGGGGAGATAACCCCATCCCCTTATCTATCTGAGAACATAAACTAATGGTCGAAACCTTAGCGTGCGGAACTCCACCTTTTTAGGTGAAATTATTCGAATTACCCATTCCACAAAAGAAGGTGTCTGATAGAATGTAGTGTTTCTTTATCTACCTTCATAGTTCGGCTTTCTGTTTTCAACACGTGCTGCCATACCCTCTTTGCGATCTTGTGTTGCAAAGACGCCATCATAGCTAGTTGCTTCAATCGTCAAAGCTGATTCTAGATCTACATTTGCTCCTGTATTTACGGCCAATTTCATCATTCTTAATGCTACAGGTGCTTTTTCCGTTAGCTTTTCTGCCCATTCTATTGCTGTTGATAAAAGTTCTTTCTTGCCAACCACTTTATTAACAATTTGTAACTGATAAGCACGTTCGGCGTCGATTGTTTCGCCAAAATACAATAATTCTTTCGCAATGCCTTGTCCAACAGCCTTTTGGATTCGCTGTGTACCGCCGCCTCCTGGTATAACGCCTAAATTGATTTCGGGAAAAGCAAATTGTGCATTTTCCGAGGCAATGCGTAAATCACAACATAAAGCCAGCTCAAACCCTCCTCCACGTGCCTCTCCATTAATAGCCGCAATCACTGGCTTGTTAAGGTTTTCAATTTTTGAATAGGAGGTTCTGGTTATTTGTGTTAAATCCATCATTCCGACTGTATCCAAATCTATCATTTCATTGATATCCGCCCCAGCAACAAACGCTTCTTCTCCCTCTCCGGTAATGACGATAGCTTTTACATTTTCGTCGGCTTCTAATTCCTCCATTAATTGGGTAATTTCTTGATATACTTGTGTATTTAATTTATTACCAGGTGAATGACTAATCGTCACCGTAGCCACTTTATTTTCAATACTACAGATTAAAAATTCATAATTCATAATATGTACCTCCCAAAATAAATAGTTTCATTATTGTCATTATTCTCAAACATAACAAATCGTACTATTTGAAGACATAGTTAAATAGAACTGTTTTAATGACAAAATTGTACAATTTCGGAATAATGTATAAAAGAGCTTAGATTGTATGGATACCAGTTCCATTTACTAATTTAACTAGTAGAAAACAATGACCAGTCCACTCAGCCTCAATCATCTTTATTCATAAAGTGCTTCATATTCTCCTTTCCCCAAAAATACATACTGTCAATGATGGGCATTAAACTAGATCCTAGCTCTGTTAAAGAATATTCCACTCTGGGTGGTACTTCAGGGAAAGCGCGTCGTCTTACAATCCCATCTTCTTCCAATTCCCGCAGCTGAGCAGTTAAAACTTTGTGAGTTATTTTAGGAAATAACTTTTTTAACTCACTAAATCTCATGGTGCCACTTTTTCCAAGATGATAAATCATAGTAATTTTCCATTTCCCACTGATAATGGAGAGTGTCAATTCCTTTTCACAATTAAATTTCCCGCTTTTCACTTTTTTCAAGGTCTCTTGCCTCAAATCTTCTTGCAATTGTCCACCTCTCCCATCAAAAGTATTCTATAGGTAACTATGTTACATGAAAGTGCGATATTTTAAAAATTAAAAAGATTAAGTAGTATATAAATTGTAGGAGGTACATTGGGTATTACCTATTGGAAGTAAAGGGAACTAAAGATTAAATTCATAGGAGGAGTGTAAATGTCTGGTAATCGTGCGGTTGCTTATGCAGGTGCTGGAAAAGTGGAGGTGAAAGACACTGATTTTCCTGAACTTATTTTACGGGATGGTCCCGGTGTCAACCCTCTTAATGTAGGGCGGAAATGTGAACATGGGGTGATTTTGAAAGTAATCACTACAAATATCTGTGGAAGCGACCAACATATGGTTCGGGGCCGCACTACAGCTCCGGAAGGTTTAATTCTTGGTCATGAAATCACTGGAGAAGTGATTGAAACAGGGAGGGATGTAGAGTTTATTAAAAAAGGCGATATGGTTTCTGTCCCTTTTAACATTGCCTGTGGACGCTGTCAGCAATGCCGTGAACAAAACACCCACGTCTGTTTAAATGTGAATCCAGATCGCCCTGGTTCAGCTTATGGCTATGTCGACATGGGAGGCTGGGTCGGTGGCCAGTCCGAGTATGTCATGGTACCTTATGCCGATTTTCAACTACTTAAGTTCCCAGATAAGGATCAAGCAATGGAAAAAATTCTTGATCTGACTATGCTGTCTGATATCTTCCCAACCGGCTTCCACGGAGCGTATAGTGCCGGAGTTAAGCCAGGGTCTACCGTATATGTAGCGGGGGCAGGGCCGGTCGGATTAGCAGCGGCCCATTCAGCTCAGTTGTTGGGAGCCTCTGTCGTTATCGTTGGGGATTTAATTCAAGAACGGCTGGACCAAGCCAGAAGTTTTGGATGTGAAACGGTAAATTTGCGAGATCATGATGACTTAGGAGAACAGATTGAACAAATTCTTGGGGTGCCGGAAGTAGATTGTGCCATTGACGCCGTTGGATTTGAAGCTTCCGGGCATGGGCAGGAAGCAACTGAGGCACCGGCTACCGTTTTGAACTCTATTATGGGTGTGACCCGGGCGGCTGGGCAATTAGGTATTCCAGGTCTGTATGTAACGGAGGATCCGGGGGCGGTCGATGAAGCAGCCAAAAAAGGCTCCCTCAGCATTCGGTTCGGCTTAGGCTGGGCAAAAGCCCATACTTTTGTAACCGGCCAAACTCCCGTAATGAAGTATCATCGTGCATTGATGAATTCTATTTTGCACGGTAAAGCGAATATTGCTCAAGCCGTGAATGCTACTGTTATTTCTTTGGATAAAGCTCCACAAGGATATGAGGAATTTGACAGTGGCGTCGCGAAAAAATTTGTTATTGATCCTCATGGCGTTTTGTAAAAGTAAACTTATTTTAAAATTAATTAAATGTGGAGGGTTAAAATTATGAGTAAAATAACATTGGATTTAGCTACAAAAATCATTTCAGCAGCAGAAAAAGAAGCTACAGATATAGGAGTTTCCATGGTAATAACTGTCTTGGATGACGGTGGGAATCTTGTTGCCACGCATCGAATGGATGACGCTTGGCTGGCAAGTATCGATATTGCTAAGAATAAAGCCTGGACGTCTGTGGCTTTGAAGATGCCAACATCCAATCTGGCTGACGCGACAGTTCCTAAGGCTGAACTTTATGGTCTGAATACTACGAATGATGGACGTATTGTAGTATTTGGCGGGGGGATTCCACTCCTTGAAAATGGAAAAGTAGTAGGCGCTGTAGGAGTGAGCGGAAGCACGGTACCTCATGATGTTCAAGTGGCAGAAGCTGCCGTTAAAGAATTTGAAAATGTTTGGATTAATATTTAATATAAAAGCCTTCTTTCCTAAAAGCAAAAAGATTAGTGCTTTAGATGGTTTATCAAAAGAAACATCCGAACTAACCAGAAATCTTGTTTAGTGGAAGGAACCGTTTAGGAGATTTACTTCCACGGGCGGCTGATGGGCCTCCTTGTGCTGATTCGCACTGCGGGGGTCTCATCCAAAGCCCTTTCTTCCCGTATGTAAACCGCCAAGTAGGTTTGAACACTTTTTGATCGGAATACACTGATTGTAATTAACCCAATTATGCACGAACTTCAATGGTAAAAATGCAGAAAAAATTAGAAGTATAAAAGGGGAAAAAAGTATGTTGCTCACCTTCCCTTTTGTGGTATAATTCATGAAAATATGCGTCAAATTTTATAAACAAAAGGAAGAATAAAACTAAAATAAAAATTAGGGTGGGGAAAAAATGCCATTGGAGAACATTGGGCTAACCGTAAGTGCAATTGGTTGTATTTCAGGGATTTTATTGGTTATTTTCGGAGGTTTATTCTATTTAATTGAAAATGAAAATTTGGCTATGAGTGCAAAAGCAGCAAGAACACTAGGTATAGGGATATTAATGATTATGATAAGTATTCCGTTTTCCATCCCAAACCAATTAATAGCAGGATCCACTTCCAATGACATAAGCATATCAGGCGTAATCATTTTGTCGGTCTTCCTTGGATCCCCTTTAATATCTATGGGATTGGCTTCTTATACCGCCCTGAATGCAAAAGCTCATCAGATTTTAAACCCTGCTATAGCCCAGGAATAGGTAAAATACTACTCTCCAATACAGAAAAAGAAAGTGCTTTAATGGAATGCAAGAGTTAAACAATGATCGTCAATGAGACGGTCATTTTCTTTTGAATAAATTGTTAAGGGTTATGGAATGTTTGCGCGATATGGAGCAGAAAGCACTCTCACGTCAAACGCTCGTAATCATTTCGCTACTCAATATGGTATCCCAACAAATAGGGGGATGACCGACTCCCCTAATACCACTTCTATTCTGGGTCAAAAAACAAAAGGATATTTAATCAAACAAGGTACCGATGCAATGCTGTCAGCCATTCAGGCCATAGCCGACGGTTCAATTGATTCGGCGGATGTTAGTATTTGGGATTCCTTGCCACAACAGTACACTGATGAGGGTGAATAGAATAAAACTTAAGTAAGACCGCATGAAGTAAGAATTCATGCGGTCTCTTTTATAGTTAGTCTCTAAGAGTGCAGGTTTACATTTCATTATAATCTATCTCTTGCCATTTCTACGAGAGCTGACGACTATTGGACAAGTGTCGCTTGGAGTTCATGATCTTTGATTCCAGCTTGAGGCAAGAGTGTTTTTTGAAAATCAAATTTCTTCAATTCTTCGCCCCGTTGGACACGGTTTGGAAAATCAGGGTTAGCTAAAGCGCTAGTCCCGAGTGATACAAGGTCAGCATGTCCGTCTTTTAGCAATTGCTCGGCCTTCTCCGGCTCACCAAGTTTCCCGTTTGCAATGACAGGGAGGCCACCGAAGTCTTTGGCTGCTTCGGCTAATGTACGAGTACCTTCTCCAAACGCCGGGGCGGTCGCATCTCCATCGGTGACGTGGATATAGTCTAAGGCTGATTCACCTAATTTGGAGAAAATGTACTCAGCCTCCTGTTCGCCGTCTGTCCATTTATGAGCAGAGTCTGCTACTTTAATCTGAGAGATACGGATGCCGACGATATACTCCTCACCGACAGCACTGCGAACTTTCTCAATTACCTCTAATAATAACCGAAGCCGGTTTTCTACAGAACCACCGTATTCATCCTCCCGTTTGTTTAGGTAATCGGTTAGGAATTGGTCAAGCAGATAACCATTGGCGCCATGTAATTCTATGCCGTCAAAACCAGCCTCTTTCGCAAGTAAAGCACTTTGTACAAACGCATCCTTCACGTCCGTAATATCTTCCTTGGTCATGGCCTTGGGGGTTTGAAATGGCCCGGAACCGCCATAGAAACCTAACTGTTCCCCTTTGGGTGCGATATCGGAAGGAGCGATTGTTTCATCGGTGAACGCGTTCCCCTGAGATTGCCCGCCTGCATGCATAAGCTGGGCGATTAACTTTGCTCCATGATTCCGGACTGCTTCAACGACAGGTTTCCATGATTGGGCATGGGCATCGTTGGCAAGGCCTGGTTGCTGGTGGTAGCCTTGACTGTAACTTTCATCGGGATAAATTCCTTCCGAAATGACGAGGCCGAATCCTCCTTTTGCATAGCGCTCATAATAATGTTTCATCGCTTCCGAAGCGCGGCCATCCTTTTCTCCGGAAATGCGCGTCATGGGTGCCACAACGAAACGGTTATCCAGTGTATGATTGCCTAGCTTAAAAGTCGAGAATAATTGATTGTATGTCATCATCTACGTCCTTTCTTTCAATAATTTGCACAAGGAAATTATAAAAGGGCTTCGTATCATACTCAATGAACTTGCTTTTCCTTCAGGGGAGAGGGTTATTCCATTTGCGTACTTATTATTTTCCCCTTCTGAAAGGTTTCTATGCCCATATGTTTGAAATGGCAGTTCAGTATAAGACAGGACAAGAAGCGGCTCAGAACGGAACATATAAAAAGATAAGCCTCCCCTGCCCGCTTTTGAAAAACTTCTCCTTCTTTTCCTTCTCTATAGAAGGAAGCAGTGTAACCGAATATAGAATCGGAAATATAGAGAAAACAAAAGTGGATAATGGATGAAAGAAATCAATCCATCATTCTTTGGATAATTACTTATATAAAGGTGGCGGATATGGTATGGGGGCTTATGTATTACTGGGTGTATCGATTTTGCTGGAAGTCTTTGGTTCCACCATGCTGAAAATGTCGAATGGCTTCACCAAGGCACTGCCTGTGCTGGGAATGATTGCCGGTTTCGGCAGCGGCTTCTATCTGTTGTCTGTGACATTGGAGTACTTGCCCCTGTCGCTTGTGTATGCGACATGGAGCGGGATAGGAACGGTTCTGACTGCTCTCGCGGGAGTAGTGTTTTTCAATGAGAAGATCAATAAACAGGGGGTTATGGGAATCGGATTGCTGGTTGTCGGCGTGTTAATGATGAATTTGGCAAATTAGGAGGTCACGCACCATGAAAAGTGTATTGCTGTTGGCAATCACCATCATCTCAGAAGTTTTTGGTTCCACCATGCTGAAGCTGTCAGAAGGGTTCACCAACCCTCTGCCGTCCCTTGGTGTAATTCTTGGATTTTTAAATGCTTTCCTGTTCCTCAGTCTGACACTGAAAAGTATGCAGCTGTCGACGGCATATGCCGCCTGGTCCGGCGTAGGAACGGCACTGATCTCATTGGTGGGAGTTTTCCTGTTCCATGAGCAGTTCAATGCCGTGAAACTGGCCGGGCTGCTGTTTGTCATCACCGGGATTATCCTGCTGAGCCATTCCGAGGGGGAAGTGCAGGGCGGAAAGGATGCATCCGTACAACAAACACAAACTGGTGAAAGTCAATGAGAGGGAAGGAGCGGATATGGCTGCTTCCTCTTTTTATTGTGTTGTTTCATCGACGAGGTACACGGGCATGCGGGGGCATAGGGGCATAAACGATAAATTGAAGCAATCCGGCTCACCTTTTGCGATTTTTCTGATATGCTATAATAGATGTTTAAATATTGTAGGAAGAAAGAAGGCTGATTGGGTTGATACATATGTTCCGCTGGTCGGTGTATCTTATCGGTATCATGATTTTCAGCATGGGGATCAGCATTACGATCAATATGCAACACTTGGGCATCCATCCGTGGGATGTGCTGAATGTTGCTTTCTTTGAAAAAGTCGGTTTGTCCATCGGTTCATGGGCGATCATTATTTCGTTTGTGCTGATTGTCATCTCCTGGATTCTTGATAAATCTTATATTAAATTAGGGACGTTTTTAAATGCTGTATTGGTGGGAGCCTTCGTGGATCTTTATCTATGGCTCGATTTCCTGCCAAAAGCATCGAGCATCTGGCCGGATATCCTGGTGATCATTACGGGGATTGTGGTGATGGGAATTGGCGGCGGCATCTATAATTCGGCGGGGGTAGGCTCCGGTCCGAGGGATGGATTCATGCTGTCGATTGCTGATAAAACAGGTGCCTCGATTGGAAAGGTGCGAATCATTACGGAGAGCACTGTCCTGGTTCTCGGCCTCATCCTCGGTGGCCCTGTATTCGTCTTTACCTTCATCTTCACCTTCATCCAAAGCCCGCTGTTCCAGTATTCCTACCTGCAGATGCGCAGTGTAGTGGAACGTGTGGATGAGAATTATAGAAAGAGAGATGTTTCAAACACCGCTTGAAGTGGATATGGTATAAGTAAGATCCCTTGGAGAACAGCTTGGTTCTTCAGGGGATTTTTATGTGGGAGAAAGGTGAATCGTCAAAGGATGGCAGATAGGATTCTCCTGAAACCACCGCAGTGGCAGAGGATGAGACCTGGTCGGTATTGGTGAGGTGCTGCATCCAGAACCAAGCGCCTGCTACCCCTATTAAGGTGAATAAGAACAGAATGAGAATGATTATTTTGCTTTTCATGAGCGAATCCCTCCATTTCCTATAAGCCTACCAAATGAGGTGCCGCCTGTAAATCCGGGGCGGACCTCTGCTATTTCCTCCAGCTTACAGAAGGAGATCATCTATGGTATAGTTGAAAGAAAATGGCTTTAGGTAATGAGGTGGGGTATTTGTTTAAACGGATTCTATTAGCGGTCGATGGTTCGGAGCATTCCATCCGTTCTGCGAATTATGCATTGGAGTTGGCAGAGAAGTTTGACGGAAGCATTGACGCCGTCTATGTTGTCGATGGGGAAACAGCAAAGAAGGACGTCCTGCATAACGCCAATAAATTTGAAATTGAAAAGAAACGGAAAGAGAAGATCAGGCCGATCAAAGAGATGCTGGAAGCGTCTGAGGTTCCATATGACACCCATGTCCTTCATGGGGATCCGGGACCGACGATTGTGGAATTTGCCAATGAGCGGGAGTTCGACTGTGTCGTCATCGGCAGCCGCGGCCTGAATGATCTGCAGTCCTTTATCCTGGGAAGCGTGAGCCACAAGGTTGCCAAGCGGGCGGAATGTCCAGTATTGATCGTGAAATAACGGAAATACTTGGTGAACGGCAGCATAGTCAGCAAGAAAGAAGACCGGCTCGCTGGAGTCGGTCTTACTTAGCACGTACCGTTGATTATTTTTCCTTCTTTTCCTCCCAAAGCTTTAGCCGCTCTTCATGGCTAACCTCTTTATGTACTTGATGCAGCATCCACACGTACCCAAAGGAATCCATGAATATGGCGTTCGATACGCCGTGATCCGGAATCTCGGTCACCGGCTGGATCTCTGTACATCCTGAATCCATTGCCCTTGCATAGGTCTTCTCAATGTCTGGGACAGTAATATTAACCCAACTGGTTTTAGGGTCATCGGGTTTCGGTGCGATCAAATGGAATTCCGGGTTTTCATCCAACAGGTGAAAACGAACGTCGAACAGGGTGAAAACTGCTTCATTTTCTCCACGGGGGAAGTCTGAAACCTCCACCCGCTTAATATCAAATATATTCTCGTATAATTCCAATGCCTTTAAGCTATCTTCCACCACCATATCAATTTCCACTCCAACCATACCGGACACACTCCTTTTACTAATTAATAGATATTCTTCTCTTGACCATTTTCCCCCAAGGGTCCTTTAATGTATACCAAATAGGGAACGACAACTGATGGAAAAACGACCAACGATCTGTTCTATCTTCAGACAAATCTTACCATACGTTGCCTGTACAGTCTTGCAAGTGCTGCTTATTAAAGTGTAAACCAAGCCCATTAGATATGATACATGTTAACATGGAAATATAATGAAAATGGGAGGGATAGGATTGGAAATGGATGATGTAAGATTCCCCATTGGCAAATTGCAGGTTCCCGAACAGGTGACATTGAAAAATGTGCAAGAGTGGTTGATGCAAATCGGAACTTATACGGATCGATTAAGAGAAACGGTCGACTCATTAAGTGATGAGGAATTAAGCAAAACGTACCGTACTGGCAGCTGGACCGTCCGTCAACTTGTCCATCATATAGCTGACTCCCAGCTGAACATGTATCAGCGGTTGAAGCTTGCTTTAACGAATGAGCGCCCAACCGTACCAGCTTTTGATCAAGATAAGTGGGCTGTCCAACCGGATACCGAGCTACCCGTCGAGTGTTCGATAAAAATGTTGGAAGGAATCAATAAGCGCATCGCATCTTTGGGCCATTGTTTGACAGAAGAGCAATTGGATCGGGCCTTTGTCCATGAGGTGAATGGAGAAATAACCGTTGCAACAAAGCTGGCCAAGTTGGCTTGGCATGAAGAGCATCATTTAGCCCATATAAAAATTGCATTATCCAAATAGCGAAGTTCATCAATAAAGAAGGTGCTGTGCTTTCGTCGACTTGGACTGGCACAGCACCTGTTTCTTATGGCTGTGGCTGTGTATCCTTATGTTGCTCTAGTTTCTTGCTCCCGAATAGGTACAATATCAAAATAATAATCATCAAGGCTCCGGAATAACTGTAAGTCATGCCATACCCGACATAGGTTGCCAGGAACCCAAGACCGACGGATCCGATGGCCAAACCGGAATCGATAAAAATAAGCAGCATCGAATTGGCTGTTGCTTTTTTCTCTGGTGGAACGAGCGTTAATGCCCATGCCTGGCCGATCGGGTGGATAATCGCAAAAGCGATTCCGAATAACGCCCCTGAAATCCAAACCGTTAACATGCTGGCGGAAAAGCCTAATAATATTAAACCTGCAGCCCCAGAAATTGCGGCTGGGATGATCAGGATTCGGTGGCCGAACCGGTCGAAAATTTTACCGGAGAAGCTCCGGAGTATGACCATGGCGATTCCTTGTGCGATAAAAAACTGGGAAATGCTTCCGCCAACACCGTTTTCTTTTCCAAACGGGCCCATAAAATTGACCGTTCCTGCGATGGTCATATAATTCAGCGATACCAAAATACAGGGGAGAAGGACACGCCTATCGAACATGTATTTATAGAAAGGTTCATCATCATCCTTCTGTGGAAGTTCCTTGTCTTTTTCCTTTTCCTTCTCACCCCCAGTTTTGGTGAAAAAGCTGCACACTAATGAAATAGTCATAAGACCGAGAGTCACGAGCATCATCGAGCGGAATGAATAATTGGCAAGGTAGGAAATAGCAATCAGCGGCCCGATGGTCGTTCCAACACTTGTAGACATGGCGAAAAAAACAAGGCCCTCACCTAATCTAGATTTAGGAACAATATTACTCGATATCGTAAAGACTAAAGTCGTAAGCATGCAAAATCCAATGCCTTGCAGGGCTCTGATGAATATTAAAAATCCGATCGAGTCGTTTACAAATGTAAGGCCAATCGTACCCAAAAAATACACGAGGGAGATAATGAGCAGCAATTTCCTGCTGACTTTTTGGATAATGACACTTGCAAAGAAGCGCGTAATCAGTGACGATAACATTAACGTCGTGGTCATGGTGCCTGCAATCGCCGGGTTGTCGGTGATAGTTTCTACAAAAATTGGAAAACCTGCGGTGATCATATAAAAAGCACAGAACATGACCAAAGACAATAAGACAATGATTACATATTGGTTCGTCCATAGTTTAGCTGTTATTTTACCCATGGTATATAGGACCGCCTTTCAAGTATAGAAATAGTGATGGTCTATATGTGAAAATTGTCATGATACGTTTATTCTTGCCTTATTTTTAAAAAATACTTAGGGTTGTCCTTGATAATTTTGAAGAAATATCATGAAGAGTAGAGGGTTACGGGCGGAAGGTTAATTCCAGAGGTCTAACTGTCGTAAGTACAGTCGCTTTTGGTACCATAATGGACAATAGGAAAGGGATGGTGTAATGGAAAATACAAAGGGGTGCATCAAATGTGGAAGTACAAATGCAGACAAGAAAGATGGATCGATGACCGGAACTGGTCTGTCTAAAATGTTTGATGTGCAGAACAACCAGTTTACTGTTGTGTTCTGTAAAAACTGCGGATACTCGGAGTTTTATAATAAAAATAGTTCAACTGGAAGCAATGTTTTCGACTTTTTCTTCGGATAATGTTTGTCTGTGTGTTGAAAAAGAAAGCTTCCATATCCCAGCTGATATGGAAGCTTTCTTTTTCAACGGAGGCGGCGTATCTATATTAGCAGATGCGCTTTTTTGATTCATCTTCAAACATTCCCTATTGGACTCCTGCAGATCCCCATGGGAATCCCCTGTTGATTTAAGATTTTTTTCACATTCACGATAGCGTTTCCTTGATACACCTGTCCCATGATTGCTTCTATTTCTTCGCTTTCCTGTGTAGTTACTTTTTGCTGCTTCAGCATTTTTTCAAACCATTGGCTGATTTTGGCCGGGGAAATATTGCCGGCAATGGATGAAAGCCGGTCATATCCATGTAGTACTTTTTCTTCCAATTCTTCCTCCCCACCCGCATAAAAATGCAGGTCGTTTCTATGTGTATCGCTTTTTATGTGTTCCACTTTCTCTTTGCTGCCGGCGTCTTTTATTCCGACCACCAAGTCTATCTTGCTTATTTGAATGATGCTCTCTGCCGATAAATCAAATCCCGTTCTGTTCGGGTTGTTGTATAGAATGGCCGGTTTGTTGCTGAGTTGTATAATTTTTTCCGAATAAATAAGGGCTTCTTCTTGTGTCGGTCTGACGTATGGTGGATACCCAAGCATGATGCCTGCCAATTTGGTAGGTCGGATCCTTTCCGCTAATTCCTCTGCTTCTTTCTGTCTGATGGAACTCACGCCAAATATGATTTCCATATTGTCCATGAGTTCTTCTTCCTGTTCTAAGCCGTTAATCAATTCCATTTTTTCCTGGAGGTTCAGGCTATGCTGTTCACCAGTAGTTCCAGAGACTAAAACAGATTTTACTCCCTGTTCATACAGACTCCTTATGTGGTCTATGGTTCCTTGAATATGTAAAGATTCATCTTCCGAGAAAGCTGTGGGTACGGCAATATGGACGTTTTCTGTCAGCATTATTGTATCTCTCCTTTATTTAGAAGGTTAAGATGCTTTTGTCTGAAATAGCTTGATCCCTAAGCCTATAAACTCTATCATACTTATTCAGCGGCCCCGAGTCCACAGGTAAATATAGCTTTTTTACGTAAAAGAAGAGTGACGCCAGATGTGATGCGGTATGCTGGAATGGCAATCCGCTGTTTCTGGGTCGAAATTCTTGGGACATTGTTGAAGAAATTAGGACAAAAAAATAGGGCAGGCTACATGCCTGTCCTATTGTATGGCACCGGCAATATCGTAATCGGCTGGATCGATGTCCGTTTCCTGCCCGAGGGCAAGCTTGGCTAATTGGCTGCCGATGAACGGCCCCATCGTAAGGCCGGAGGCGCCGAGCCCATTGGAGAGGAGCAGCCCTTCATACCCGGGGAGTTCCCCGAGCACTGGCAGGAATCCCGGTGTGTACGGCCGGAAGCCTACCCGCGTTTCGATGATGGTGCTGTCAGAGAGTCCTGGAGCGGCTTCCAATGCCTTTGAAAGGATCTCATGTACGCCGCCTGCGGTCACCCTGTTATCAAGCCCTGCTTCATTTTCATGGGTCGAGCCGGCAACGATTCGCCCGTTTTTAAACGAAAGCAGGTAGGAGTTGTTCGGCGGCATGACGACCGGCCAATCGGCGGTATCCATCTGCGAAAGCCCGAGGTGCATGATCTGGGCTTTCTGCGGGGTGACTTGGAAGTTGATGCCCAATGGTTTCAGCAGGTCATTCATCCAGACACCGGAAGCGGCTATCACCATATCCGCTTCGATGGATGTTCCATTTACATACACACCTGATATGGTATTTCCTTCGGTGAGGAGTTCTGCCTCTCCCTCCACGATCACCGCTCCATGCTTGCGAGCGCCCCGGAGCAAGGCCTGGCAAAGCTTCCGGCCGTCGACACGGGCTCCACCGCTTACATGGACAGCGCCATATTCTTGGCCGAGCACAGGGAAGGCTTCCTTTGTCTGATGTTCATCAAGCAAGGTGACCTCGCCGATCTCAGGGGCATCCTCCCGGCGTTTGATGGCACGCTCTTTCATGCCTGCCAATTTCTTTTCCTCGGTATGCAGGCTGATCGCACCAACTCTTGCATACCCGGTATCCGCCTCTCCGTCCTCGGCAAGCGACTGGACGATTTCCGGGTAGATGGCGGCACCGCCTTTGGCGAGGCGGTACCACTTCTTATTGCGGCGCTGGGACAGCCATGGACAGACGATACCCGCTGCAGCATCGGTTGCCTGCCCCACATGCCGCCGGTCGACGATGATCACTTCGGCACCTGTTTTTGCCAGCTGGTAGGCCGTGCTTGCGCCTAGGATGCCGGCGCCGATGATGACAAATCTTTTCCCCATTTACTTGGCAGTGACCACTTGTTTCATGGCTTTCATTTTTCCAAGGTGCTCGTTTTCATGCTGCAGAATCATGGGGAAGAGGTCGCCGTATGTTTTGAAATTGCCGAATGGCAGTTCAAAAGGAAGTTCCTGGGCAAAGAAGTCGTCCTCCAATTTGTTGATGCGTTCCTTCTGCTGTTCCAACAGGGAAGCGAGCTCTTCCAGGTCGGGAATTTCGCCTTTCCAGTCAGCTGGCTTTGTCCCCATGCCGAACAGGTCGCTGTATTCTTCCGGCAGGTTGGCGGACTGCTTCGGAAAGCCGAACATCAGCGATTCCGGCGTCACGAGCACATGGCCGATGTGCCAGCGGATATTATTGTTGAAGTAGGATGCCTGCTTGTCCGCTGTGGACTCATCCAAATCTTTTACAAACGCTAAAAATGTATCTCTTGTGAAATTAAAATGCTCTTTCATTCCATTACCTCCCATAGTCATTCTAATTTCACTATAAAAATAAATGGGTCAAATGTAAAATTACTTGTCCGGCGGGAAGGAATTTTCTTAAGCAGTGAAGAAGTTTTTTTAGGAAGAGGGGGAGAACAGCTTGATGGCAAAAGTCATATCGAAAGTCGTCTTGGCAGCAGGGATAGTAACCATTATTACGGGGCTCGTCCTGGCTTATCAGATGGCCAAAACACAGGCGGGGATGCGTCCAGGCCCTAGTGAAACGGAATTTATGATCAATTGGCATGCCTTTTTCCAGTTTTTCCATCAGTTTTTCACCAATGGCATGATTCTGATCGGGCTGTCCGAGGGAATCCGGCTGCTCCAAGGCATATATGAAAAGAAATCCAGCGGTGTAATGCCCGTCTTTTATGGAAGAAAGGGGGCAAAAATACCTGGGGAGGAAGGCGAAAGCGAAGTCATGAATGATGCAGCATGGGAACCGGCGGAGGAGGATATCATAAAGATCTATGAGCTGTATCAAGGAGAAGCCATTCTTGAGTTGCTTCGATCTCCAGTACTGCATCATTGTGCCGTTAAGCTGCAAAGGGAGGAAGGGCCCGTGATGAAGGTAGTGGATGTCAGCGGCCCGGAGGCTAAGGAAACAGACAGCAGCGAGACAGAAAGCAGAGTAAGGGAATGGTACAGGAATTTAGCGTAGGAGGGGCAGGAGAGCCCGCTTCATTGTAGAGATTCCGGAGATGTGATAAAATTTCTTTAGTTGATAGAAGTACATAGGAGAGGGAGAATGAAGATGAGTAAAACGTTGATTTTCGGACACAAAAACCCGGACACAGACACAATTGCTTCAGCACTTGCCTATGCTGACCTGAAGAAACAATTGGGTGTAGAGGCAGTACCTGCGCGCTTGGGTGAAGTAAGCAAAGAGACCCAGCATGCACTGGATTACTTTGATGTACAGGCACCTGAGCTGATTGAGAAGGTGGGAGATGACGTAGACTCCGTCATTCTTGTCGACCACAATGAATTCCAGCAGAGTGTGGACAATATCCAGGACTTCAAGATTGCCGAAGTAGTGGACCATCACCGCATTTCCAATTTCGAGACAAAAGAGCCGCTCTATTTCCGTGCAGAGCCAGTCGGATGTACGGCAACCATCCTGAACAAAATGTTCAAGGAGAACAATGTGGAAGTATCCAAGCAAACAGCAGGCCTGCTCGTTTCCGCCATCATTTCCGATTCCCTGCTGCTGAAATCTCCGACATGTACACAGGAAGATGTGGACGCAGCCAAAGAACTCGCAGAAATTGCTGGAGTCGATTTGGAAACATACGGCCTGGAAATGCTGAAAGCCGGTGCCGATCTTGGCGACAAGTCCATCGTAGAACTATTGACCATGGATGCGAAGGAATTCTCCATGGGGGACGCCAAAGTGGAAATCGCCCAGGTGAACACCGTAGATGCCAGCACTGTCTATGAGAACCAGCAGGAACTGGAAAAAGAAATCAACAATATCATCGAAAAGAAAAACCTGGATCTCTTCTTATTCGTAGTAACAGACATCCTGGAGAACGATTCCGAAGTACTTGCCCTTGGACAAGGAAAGGATAAAGTGGAAGCTGCTTTCAATGTATCCCTGGATGAAAACAGCCGCTCCCTGTTAAAAGGAGTCGTGTCCCGTAAGAAACAGATCGTCACTGTACTGACAGAAGAATTCAAGAAGTAATATAGCAGGAAAAGCAGCCCTCTTTTGGAGGGCTGTTTTTTTTGGGTGTGGGGTGTGGCTGGGAGTGAAAGTGAGTGCGGGAATCGGCGGGAGGCAGGACTTATCGCTAGGAGTTAGAATATATCGCCCGAAGTACGCAGAAATCGCCCTCAAGGCCCAGGCGCGCTGCAATCAGCATAAAAAAAGCTATCCACCAGTGGTGGATAGCTTTTTGATCAAGTCAGTGTTACGCTTTTACAACGTTAGCTGCTTGTGGTCCGCGGTTACCTTCTTCGATATCGAAGTTAACTGTTTGACCTTCTTCCAAAGTTTTGAAACCTTCTTCTTGGATTGCTGAGAAGTGTACGAATACGTCGTCTCCGCCTTCAACTTCGATGAATCCAAAACCTTTTTCTGCGTTAAACCATTTTACTGAACCTGTGTTCATTGTTAAATTCCTCCATGTGCTCATTGGCACGTTTATTACTATTTCTGTTCTTTCACTTTCAAGATGGTACTGTTGTTAATCTGAGAAGAAATCTTGTATTGCTTCCGAACATCAATAATTAATTATAGTATAACACAGACTCCAAAAAATATATACTCTTTTTATAAAAAATCCATTTCTTTTTCCGGATAAATTTTTTAGCCATTCAAATGCTATATATAACAAGCTGAAGGAGGAATTGAGTGATGAGCGGAAAACCGAAAGGGCCGAAGCAGAAAAAGAATCCTGATCTGCCACAAAGCCCGCAACAGCCGTATGGCGAGCCGCTGCAGGGCTCCAAAAAAGTGAAGCAGAAAAATCATTCCAGGCAGAATCATAACCCGCATCATGGCCTATAGTATAGAAGGGAAGACAGTCACACGGCTGTCTTTTTTATGTATGAAGTAGTATAGCATTATTCGTGCTGCAGTGAAATTTTGCCCTTATGTTGGGAGGGCTGTACACCTCCATATCTCCGTATTATGATAAAAGCAGCCAATTGCTCAAGAGGAGGTAAGTGCTTTGTGGAATGATTTCAAGGAATTCGCGTTCAAGGGAAATGTGGTCGACCTCGCTGTAGCAGTAGTGATTGGTGCTGCTTTTGGCGCGATTGTTACTTCATTGGTAGAAAATATCATTACCCCGGCGGTCGGCATTCTGCTGGGCGGTGTGGATTTCACCAGATGGTCGGTTACCGTGGGGAATTCGGAAATCCTTTATGGGAACTTTTTGCAGTCGGTCTTTGATTTCATCGTCATTTCTTTTTCTATTTTCTTAATCATCCGTCTGCTGATGAAGTTCAAGCGGAAAAAGGAGGAAGAAGAGGTGGAAGAGGAAGAAGCGGATGTGCGGGAAGAGCTGCTGACGGAAATTAGGGATTTGCTGAAGGAACAGAACCGGAAGTTGAAATAAGTCATCAACTCAGTTGGTGTAGAACATTGGCAAATCCGATCTGTCATTGTTAACGTTAAAAGTATACCGGCGGAGGAATGCCGGTTTTTTACCATGAAAAAAGGTGGAAGGAATATGAGGATACTGGCTGTTACGGGTTATAAACCGATGGAATTGAATATTTTTAAAGAAGATGACCCGCGTATTTCCTTTATCAAGGCCGCTTTCGAGAAGAGATTGACCGGCTTGATGGGAGAGGGGCTTGAGTGGGTGCTGATCTCCGGCCAGATGGGAGTGGAGATGTGGACGGCGGAAGTGGTGCTCGATCTCAAGGAGGAATATGATATCCGTTTGGGGATTTTTCCGCCATTTGAGAATCAGGAATCCCGCTGGCCTGAGCCATTGCAGGAGAAATACCAGGAATTGATGATGGTCGCCGATTTTTACCAACCCATCTATAAAGGGGAGTACAAAGGGGCATATCAATTTAAGGCTAAAAATATGTGGCTTGCCGATAAAAGTGATGCCTGTTTACTATTAATGGATGAAGAGTTCCCGGGAAGCACCCGTTTTTTCCATGCGGCAGCAAAGGAGAAGGAGAACTATCCCATTTACACCATCACTCCGGCTGACCTCGATGACATTGTGGAAGAAATGCGGATGTCCGACCCGGATTATTGGGGGTAGCCTGACTCCTTCCTGGTAGGATAGAGCCCTGGTCGGAAACGGGGAATATGCACGGGGCAGCAAGTGATAAAATAGGCTATGGAAAATAATCCGCTCGATACAGGCATATACATATATAAATATTTCAATGGAAAGGCGGAATGGTCTTGAATTACTATCCTGTGCAGTACAGGCAGCCGGCCGGTCTGAGGCGGATCATTACGGTTGTCGGAAAAGGAAGTGTATCGGCATCCCCAGATGCAGCCAGGATCCAGCTGGGGGTTGTAACGGAAGATGAGTTGCTTGCCCAGGCCCAGCAAGAGAACAGTTCGCGGATGAACCAGGTTATTGGAACACTGAGGAATCAAGGAGTGGCTGCTGAAAATATCCGGACGACTGCCTACCGGATTGAACCAAGATATGATTATGTGGACGGGTCACAGGTGTTCAGGGGATATGAGGTCTACCATGAAATTACCGTGACAGTAACAGATATCGGACAGGCGGGTGCGCTGATCGATGCAGCGGTCCAGAGCGGTGCCAATCGTGTGGTCGGAATTCGGTTGATCCTCCGCGACCAGGAGGCAGTATACCAGCAGGCACTCCAATCGGCCTTGAGCAATGCGGTATCCAAGGCGGTTGCTCTGGCGGGGACCATGCAGGTCTCCATCGATACGACACCTATCAACATTACCGAGCAGTCCGTCCAAGCTGTCCAGCCCTATGCGGCATTCACACTGGCTGAGGAGGCTGCGGTGACACCGATTGAGCCTGGACAGCTCACCATTACAGCAGAAATCGAGGCGGAATTCGCCTATTGATCAAAGCAGCGGACATTCCGCTGCTTTTTTTAAAAGGATGAATGGGAGCATCAGGGGAATATAAATGTTATAATAATTTAAAATATTTCCATCAATGGCAAAGAGGGGGATGACATGGATTTTGAAATCCGGCGGGCGAGGAAAAAGGATATCAAACATGTACAGCAGGTGGCTGTGAAGAGTTGGAAAGAGACCTATAGAGGAATCATTCCGCCAGAGATCCAGGAGAAATTTCTGCAGAATGCCTATAGTGACAGGTCCATGAAAAAGCGTCTGAAACATACACATATCTTTGTCGCTGAAGCGGGTGACCGGATTGTCGGCTTTGCGAACTTTTCCCAGGTGAAGGAGAATGGAAAGGTGGAACTGGGAGCCATCTATCTCTATCCGGATTATCAAGGAAATGGAATCGGCACTGCTCTGCTGTATGAAGGAGTAGATCATCTCGGAGGCGTGGAGGAGGTCCACTTGAATGTGGAGAAGCAGAATGAAATCGGCAAGAGATTTTATCATGCCAAGGGGTTTGAGGCGGTTTCGGAATTCAAGGATAATTTTGACGGGCACACCCTGAATACCATTCAAATGGTCTTGAAAATCAAGGATGCGGCAGGCACGGCGTAGGTCTTTGGGAAAGATAAACTGCGGTTGCGGAGGAGGAGCAGCATGTGCTATGAGGGAAGGATTTCTGCATGGTCAGGAACTTTGCTAGTAATTGCAGGGATGATTTCCATCAATTTATCGATCTATGCATTACTAGCCTTTATCCCGGTATACTTAGTTTGTTGCAGCCTGAAATGGCAGATCCGGATGGAGGATGAAGCATTTCATGTACGGGTATTGTTGTTCGGCCAAAGAGTCTACCGGAAAATATACCGTCCGGATGAAGTCGTGGCAGTGAAATTCCTGCGCATCGGCTGGGCGAAGAAGGCAGCCAGGATCAAGTTGAAGCAGGGGCTGCCGATCAGGATAGAGAACTTCCGGCCGTCCGGCATATTCCGGGAGTTGGCCGATTATGCTGCCCGCCATGGAATTGCCGTGCATAAGACCAGGGACTACAGCGTGCTGGAGAGAATGGACCGTACACGGAAGCGAACCGGGACAGCAGATGGGGGAACCAGCCCGGTGGATGGAAGGTAGTTTAAAAAACTTCTCCAAGAGGAAGGATATATATAACCTTTTGTATGGGAGGAGAAATCCATGGGGCGTTTGATTCGCAGATTGGTAAAATACGGACCGGTGATTTATCCGGTTGTACGTAAATTTTTAAATAAACGGAAACAGCGGAATATGACGAACAGCGGGCGATAGAATCCACTTCCGGGTGAAAAACCCGGGAGTTTTTTCATGGATGTGAAGGTTTATGCTAGTAGGATTAGCCATGTCCTCTGTCCATCCAAGGATAAAACTGTTACGGTAAACAGTCCGGTTGTGTTAGAATTAGTTGAAAACAGAAAAAGAAGTCTGCTTGATGCAGGAGAGGTTCGCAATTCCATCCCTCTATAAAAAACTAAGGAGACAAACAACACTGCCTTCTTTGTGTTGTTTTTTTAGTGGGAAAATGCTTGCTTCTCTTTCTATTGAACAAGAGGCTGTTTTGATGTGAAGTCTACTCCGAGGGTGACCTGATCAATAAAAACAGCCTGAAGAAAAGAGGAGGAAATGAACATGAATAATAAAAAGGCGATTGTTGTATTCAGCGGCGGGCAGGACAGTACGACCTGTCTGTTTTGGGCGCTTAAAAAATTCGATGAAGTGGAAGCAGTGACTTTTCAATATGGCCAACGGCATAGCGAAGAGCTGGATTGTGCAAGAGAAATCTGTCAGAAGCTCCAGGTGCCGCATCATGAATTGGATATGTCGTTATTGAACCAGCTGGCCCCGAATGCGTTGACACGCAAAGATATGGACATTACGGAGGGGGAAGACGGCCTTCCTTCCACCTTTGTGCCGGGAAGGAATCTGCTGTTTCTTTCCTTCGCAGGTGTGCTGGCAAAACAGGTGAATGCTGCCCATTTGATTACCGGAGTATGTGAGACCGACTTCAGCGGCTACCCGGACTGCCGGGATGTTTTCGTGAAATCGCTGAATGTGACGCTCAACCTTTCAATGAATGAGGACTTTGTGATCCATACACCGCTAATGTGGCTCGATAAAGCCGGAGTATGGGAACTGAGCGACCAATTGGATGCTTTCGAGTTTGTAAAAGAGCATACGTTGACGTGCTATAACGGTGTGAAAGGAAGCGGCTGCGGCGAATGCCCTGCCTGCAAGCTGCGCCAAAGAGGGCTGGAGCAGTATGAAGCACAGAAGGCCGGGGTGCATACAGAATGATGCAGCAAATATACCCGCCGGCAGTCCATGGCTATTCGTTTGAAATCAATAAAGACTTCCATTTCGCTGCCGCCCACTATGTACCGCATGAAGATGCGGGGAAGTGCAGTGTGCAGCACGGCCATACGTACTTCACCAACATCACGGTGGCAGGAGATGAATTGGATCATACCGGCTTCCTGGTCAACTTCAAAAAGGTAAAAGATCTGATTCATAAACGCTTTGACCATACGACCTTGAATGAGGATGCATCTTTTTCAGATGAAGATGCAGAGTTCTTTCCGACCACAGAGGTAGTGGCACGGACCATCTGGGAAATCGTACAGGAATATCTGGATACCCTCCCGAATAAGCCTGCATGTGTCCAGGTTTACTTGCGGGAAACACCGACAAGCTATTGTATTTATAGGCCAAAGGAGGGGGATCGGATATGACGATACCTGTGATGGAAATATTCGGGCCGACTATTCAGGGGGAAGGAATGGTGATTGGCAGGAAGACCATGTTTGTACGGACGGCAGGCTGTGACTATTCCTGTTCCTGGTGTGACTCCAAATTCACATGGGATGGCTCGGAGAAGGACGCCATCAGGAAAATGGAACCGGCGGAGATTGTGGATGCCTTGAAGCAGGAGGGCGGCGAACATTTCGGCCATGTCACCATTTCCGGAGGGAATCCTGCACTGCTGGCAAGGCTGGATGGGCTGATCGATCTGCTGCATGCGGACGGAATCAAGGTGGCACTGGAAACACAGGGAAGCAGATGGCAGGAGTGGTTTACGAAAATTGATGATCTGACGCTGTCACCGAAGCCGCCGAGCTCCGGCATGAAAACAAACTTTTCCGTGCTCGACTTCATTATCGAATCACTGCAGCTTAAGCAGGAAGGCAGCTTCAGCCTAAAGGTGGTCATTTTTGACGAGGACGATCTGGTTTATGCGCAGGAGATCCATCAACGCTATCCGCAAGTGGAACTGTTTCTCCAGGTTGGCAATGATGATTTGGAAACCACCGATGAGAAAGAGTTTCTGCCATATTCATTGCGCCGGTATGAACAGCTGATTGACCGGGTCATGGAGAATGACATTCTGAAAGATGTAAGGGTGCTTCCGCAGCTGCATACGTATCTGTGGGGGAATAAGCGCGGCGTTTAGAGAGGCGTGCAGACATGGAAACTTACGGGGCGAGGCCTGAGCGGAGGTCGCCCCCCGCGGAAATATGCTTCGCTTTCCGCTGGCGGCTGGTGAGCCTCCTTGTGCTTAGCGATTGCGGGTCTCGCCTAGGCCTTTCCTCCCGCAGGAGTCTCCGCATATTTCCTCCGCTGATTCAGTTCATTGTTCGCGTTTTTTTTGAGTAAAATAATTTAGTTCTGTCCAGATGTTGGCTGGTAACTGGCGTAATTATGACATCCTCATCCAAATCATTTCCGACAATAATAACAGGGCGCTGTTTAGTTTGACGATTTCCTTTTAAAGGACATCTGCCAACTAAACGTCGCCCTGTTTCATTTTACTATTAGTTGTAGATGCCATTCTCCTCACTATCCCAAGAATAATTTTCACTTAGTAAAATAACATCCCTAGACATATATTTTTCTTTAATTTTATCAAGTACCTTTTGCCTATCTTCCTCATTCAACATATCAATTTCCTTGATGATTTTAATAGACGTATCAGCACATCCATTAGTTTATACCCTTATTAAGCTTATATTCGACTAACATATAATGTTCAAATTAAAATCTATTGTTCTATTTCCGTATTCAAAATTTCCCCATTAAACAACTTTCTATAAAAATACAGACGTTTAAAATTTCCAGATTATTAACAAGTTTCCCCTGCTAAGAAAGGACGAGATTTTATTACAGATTTGCATCCTTTAGTTCAAGTGTTATATTTCGAAATTTCGCTCAAAAAACCATCATTCTTTTTACTACGACGTTACACGTAATGCCTAATAAAAAGATAAAGAAATGGAAATCATATTCGGATGAGGTGATTAAAATGGATAAAGAGGAGTTAAAACTCACATCGTCTGAAATAGGAACATTATGGGGGGAATATGTAAATGGTACAGCCATTGATACTGTAAATAGATATATGCTGTCCATTATAGAAGATGAAAAGATAAAACTGCTATTCGAAGATGCAATCAAGATATTTGATAAACAAAAAAGCCAAATAAGACAATTCATTGAGAACGAAGGATTCCCAGTACCCATCGGGTTTTCTGAATCAGATCTTAACAAAGGGACCCAAAGGTTATTTTCTGATATATTCTGTTTGCACTACCTCCATATTATGACACTACATGGTTTACTGGGGCACACTACATCACTTAGTTCTTCTGTCAGAAAGGACTTGAGGCACTTTTATGATTCAGGTAGTAATGACGGGATGAATATGTATCATCGAACTACTGAATTACTACTCGAAAAAGGGCACTTTCAAAGAGACCCCTACTTTTACCCTGAAGAAAATCCTGAGTTTGTATCTGGACAGCAGTTTATAGATGGTTATTTTGGAGATAAGCGTCCTTTAGCATCAACAGAAATTATTGCCCTATCACTTAATTTGAAAAAGAAAATAATGGAAAAGTCACTTTCCATTGCATTTAGTCAAGTAACGCAATCAACAGAGGTTAGAAAATTTTTAGAGAGCACAAAGAAAACTGCTGACCAGCAAATTCAAACAGTAAGTAAAATACTAAAAGGGGATAATTTGCCTGTCCCCATGTCTTGGGAATCCGAGATTACAACCTCCCAGGACTCCCCCCTTTCAGATAAGTTAATGTTGTATCAGATTGGATTCCTATTACAATCTGGACAAGCTTATCATGGTGCAGGTCTTGCATCTGCCATGCGAACGGATCTAGTGACGACTTATGAGAAAATAATACTAAAAAATATCATGGTAACAAAAGAATGGTTCAATTTAATGACCAAAAATCAATGGTTGGAACAACCGCCACTTGCTCCAAATAGAAAAGACCTTGCTAGAGACAAAAAATGAGCTAGGTATGGATAATGAGCAAAATGTATTGGAAAAACTAATGTGGAGCATCGCCCTTCCCGGATTTGGTCAGTTGTTTTAAAGGTACCACTGTATTGATACTTGAAATGCTAATTAATATACAAGCAAATTTTAATCGTATCATACTTCTAAGCTTTCATGGGAAAATTGATGATGCAATAAATAACGCGGGTTATGATTGGTTATGTTTTATCCTTGTTTATATTTTTTTGCTATGTGGGATGTAGTGAAAGATGCAGGGGGAGGGAAAGAACCATATTCTTTTCTCCCTTATGTGTTCTCTGCATATTTTGTAATTGTTGGATTAATGCCTTCCTCAAAACTAACACTATTTGGTGTATTATTAGGTCCTGTTTGGCTCCCAATATTGTTTGTTTTTCCCGGTCTTTTGCCACAAAAAACAAGAATCACTGTCACGCCCACTCATTGCCTTTGTGGCGATTCTATCCTCAATATAAATAACGAATATTTTTTTCCCTGTAGGATTTTTTAGTCAATTAGGTTCTAACGTTGAAATTGCTGAAGGACATCCTTGAATAAATTAACAAAAAAGCTACTTTTATAACCACGCTTTCCTTAAAAGATTTACACCAAGTTCGATTTCATCATAAGAAAGACCGCTAAACCCCAGTTTAATCATTGGTCTATCCGGATGGTTTCTTATGAAATAGATGGAAGTTGGCCGTACTTTTACACCATAAAGCAATGCTTGCTCGATTAGCCATTCTTCTGAGCAATCCAGATTTACTTTAATTAGTATGTATAAACCGGACTGTTCGCCAATAATGGATATACTTTGGCCAAAATGTGTTTTCAATAATGATACGAGGTGTTCCATTTTTCGTTTATAAACAAGGCGCATTCGCTTAATGTGCCGATTCCATTCCCCATTTTCCATAAATCCAGCCATTGTCAATTGGCTGAAAAGGGAAGTGGAGCTTTCAAAGTTCTTGAACTGATTTTTATAACGGTATAAAAGCTGCTTAGGCAACACCATATAGCTTAAACGTAGTCCCGGGAGAAAAGATTTTGAGAAATTTCCCAGATAGATGACCCTTGTTGAATCAATAGAAGCGAGCGCTGGAAACGGCCGTTGCGAATATCGGAACTCACTATCATAATCGTCTTCGATAATGTATCCCTGTACCTTGTTTGCCCACCGGATGAGCGTTTGCCGTTGTTGAATGGACATGCTTGCACCGTACGGACTGTGGTGAGAAGGTGTTACATAGATTAAGGCTGAATCCATATGTCTAAGTTGCGAAAGATCTGCACCTTCTGCATTAACTGGCAAATATTCAAGCGAAAAGTGATGGAATTGAAAAGCTTCCCTGGCGCCATCGAACCCTGGATCTTCTACGATAATACTTGAATAATCTTCCTGTAGTATATGGCCTAGACTAATCAGCATTTGTTGTGTACTGCTGCCGATAATAATGGCATCTGCATCTGTTCTTACCCCACGTGATTGGAGTAAGTATGCGGCAATTTGTTCGCGCAGGCTCATCTCTCCAAAAGGTTCTCCATACCGAAAGCTCTCAGGTAACGTTAAGACCTGATTCGCTATTCGCCTCCATATTTTTAAAGGGAAATGGGATTGATCAACAGCATCTGTCCTAAAATCGACACGAACGGACTCTTTCTTTCTCAGCCTCTTTTTGTCAGGGAGGATTGGTGATTCCTGGTATAAAGATGGCTCTAATGGATTGGCAAAATAACCTTTTCGTCCTTCTCCGTGTATATAACCCTCCGCTACCAGTTGGTTATACGCCATTAGGGTTGTATTGCGGCTTACGTGAAGAGAATCAGCAAGTTGCCGAATGGAGGGCAGTTGTTCATCAGCTTTCACATCGCCCTGTTCAATAAATGATTTAAACTGCTCGTAGATTTGTTTGTATTTGGGAGAGCTTTCGTCTAAGGCAAAAAGATAATTTTTCATATATGTCTCTCCTGACATGTTTGATTGTTTTAAACTGTATCTTTTTAAATGTCAGCTTATATCATACTATATTTTATAGGAGTCATAAAATTTTTCAAACACGAAGTTAGATGAGGAGTGATGATGATCTATATTCCAAAGCACTTTGAAATCAAAGATGAAAAAGCAATTTATGAGATTATTGAGGAAAACAGCTTTGCTACGCTATTTTCCCAACATCAGGGTCATCCGGATGCGACCCACCTTCCTTTGATTTTGGATAAAGAAAAAAGATATTTGTACGGTCACTTTGCAAAACCGAATAAGCAGTGGAAAGATATAGAAGAACAGGAGGTACTTGCCGTTTTTCAGGGGCCGCATAGTTATATATCGTCTTCCTGGTATGAGACAGATCAAGCCGTTCCCACATGGAATTACATAGCTGCACATGTATACGGAAAGGTTGAGATCATAGACGGGAAACAAATGATGGATTCCCTTCATCATATGGTATTGAAATATGAAGGCCCAAATAGTTCCTATCAATGGGACCAATTGGATGCCCAATTTTTAGAAGGGCAGGCAAAAGGCATTGTTGGATTCAAAATCAAAATCGATAAAATCGAGGGACAGGCAAAGTTGAGTCAACATCATTCCCCTGAGCGGTTAGAGCTTGTTATTTCACAACTTGAACAATCCACAAGTGAGGATGAGAGGGAAATTGCATCTCATATGAAAACAATTCTTAGAAAGAAAACTTGAAGGTATACAAGTACTCTTTGATGAACAAAACCTAGTGAACTACCTCAACTGAAGCAAACAGGGCTCATGGATAACACATCAGACAATAATCTTTGAAAGCGAGGAATATATATGCGTTTTGAAACAAAAGCCATTCACTCCGGGCGTTCGATTGACAAATCAACGAGCTCGGTCACCATGCCGATCCATCTCTCAACGACATTCGAACGGGCTGCAGATGGCTCCTATCCAAATGAATTCGTATATGGCCGTGAAAGTAATCCCAATCGTCGTGCTCTGGAGGACTGCCTCACATCACTCGAGGGTGGGTATGATTGCGTCACTTTCGCTTCAGGGATGGCAGCGATCACTTCAGTAATCGAGGCACTTCCTTCGGATAAACCTCGTCAGGTTATTATGCCCAACGATATGTATTTTGGTATTCGTTCCCTTCTTTCGGAAACGGATATTGGATCAAAGTTTGACATGGTAATTGTTGACATGACAGATCTTCAAGAGGTGGAGGAAGCGATAAAAAGTGCCCCAACCGGTCTGGTTTGGATGGAGACGCCGTCTAATCCACTACTGAAAGTCAACGATATTGAAGCTGTTACCAAGATAGCACAAGAGGCCGGGGCTTATACCGTTGTTGATAATACGTGGGCAACTCCAGTTCTCCAGCGTCCTCTCACTCTTGGAGTTGATTTTTCGATCCATTCTGTGACGAAATATATAGGAGGTCATAGTGATTTAATGATTGGTGCAGTTGTCGCAAAATCAGATAGTCCTATGTTGACCAATCTACGAGCCTGGCAACATTCTAAAGGTGCTGTGCCTTCTCCTTTCGACTGTTGGCTTGCACTGCGCGGCGTACAGTCACTTGCCCCTCGTATGATAACCCATTGCGCAAATGCATCGGAAATTGCAGATTTTCTGGCTGATCATCCGAATGTCGAAGCCGTTCATTATCCTGGCCTATCCGACCATCCAGGACATCATATTGCAGCACGGCAGATGAGCTCATTCGGTAGCATGTTGTCCTTTCAGGTGAAAGGCGGTCAACGTGAAGCGATGGATGTGGCTGCAAAAGTACAATTGTTCACCCGTGCTACAAGTCTGGGTGGAACGCACAGTTTCATTGAGCACCGTGCTTCCGTAGAAGGAAGTAAAACGATGGCTCCGCCTAATCTCCTGCGCCTGTCAATCGGGCTCGAGCATGTGGATGATCTAAAGGAAGATTTATCTCAGGCGCTGGAATAAGTATTTTAGCTGCCAACTAAGGAAGGCCTTACAACTAGCCCCTCTATATAGGAAGGAGTATAATATTCCCTGCAGTGGTCAACATATGAATGGACTTTTCGGTTACCTATACTGGAGGGATTTGGTATGAAACATTTTTCAGAAGAAGAAAAAATAGCAATCTTATCTGATATTATTGCGATTAAATCTATTAATGAAAACGAAATCGAAGTGGCAAATTATTTGAAAGATTTATTTGCTGAATACGGCATCGAATCTAAAATTGTTCCGGTTACAGACACTCGTGTCAACTTAGTGGCTGAAATTGGAAGCGGTAGTCCAGTTGTTGGTGTTTCTGGTCATATGGATGTCGTTTCTCCCGGTGAGGAAAGCGAGTGGACTTCAGATCCGTTCACATTGACAGAACGAGACGGGAAATTATACGGGCGGGGAACAAATGACATGAAAGCAGGTTTAGTAAACCTTGCTTTAGTGATGATTGAACTCAAAGAAAATAATGAACTGAAGAATGGTACGGTCCGTTTTATGGCAACGACTGGTGAAGAAGTCGGTGGGGCAGGTTCTAAAAAGCTGTACGAAGAAGGCTATATGGATGATGTAGATTATCTATGGGTAGCTGAACCATCTCATGACACGATTATTTACTCTCACAAAGGATCACTTAACTTGCGTGTCACCTCTATTGGGGAAGCAGCACACAGTTCCATGCCTGACCAAGGCTATAACGCGATCAATCCACTCATGGAATATTTATTAGAAGTGGACGAAAAATTGAACGGCGATGACCGTAAAAATGACGTGCTGGATCAATTGGTGATGAGCACAACTATTTTTAATGCGGGGAACCAAGTAAACTCCGTTCCAGCAAAAGCAGCAGCTGAAATAAACGTGCGGACCATTCCGGAATTTGACAACGAAGAAGTGATTGACTTATTCCACACAACAGCTGACAAATACAATAAAGAAGGCTCCGATATTAATGTGGAGGTGACCATGTCGTTGCCGAGTGTCTTCACTTCCGGGCAGTCTGACATGGTGGATCTTGCCAAAGAACTCGGTAAAAAACATCTGGATTTGGAAATTTCCGTTAAAGGTTCGCCAGGGGTGACGGATGGGTCAAACTTATTGCGAGGTAAAGAGGAAGACTTTCCATTCATGATGTTTGGTCCAGGCGAAACAAAAATGGCACACAAAACAGATGAATATGTATACAAAGATTACTACTTTGCATTCTTCGATATCTATAAAGAGTTAATTTTAGGGTTAACGAAATAAGATGAGGTTTTTAAACAATAAAGGGATGGCTGCCATAGTTGGCGGTTATCTCTTTTTTTGGGTTTATTCAACCGCTTAATCTTTCTGCAATATGAATTTTCCCTACTCCTTCAGCGCTCGTGCTGGAAACAGAAGACTGTAGGATAAGCACCCATTATCACTTCCCTTTTCCTGTGCATAGGCTAGAGAAAAAGTGGAGGTATCATTATGTATAACCACCCGTATTATTATTATCCAGTACCAATGCCTATCCCTGTTCATCCATATGTTCCGTCTCAAGATATGCGTCAGCAAGTGAATGCCCAGCAAATTATGCAGCGAATTCGTTCAGAACATAGCAATTTATATTCCCAGCTACAACAAGCAGGAATGAATAGACAGATTGCTGATTATGCATTTTTCTTTATTGTCAATTACACAATTAACCAGGCGAACCCTAATCAATCGGCAGCTCAGGTTTATCAGCAATTTCAAAGGCAGGTACCGTGGTTTACCTTGCTGTTTACTCAACTCAACGTACCAAGGAATGTGATGGACCGTGTGTTAACTCGAGTCATTGAAATTACATTGGAAATAATTCGGGAAGGAGCACCTGGCCCTGATGGGGATTGGCAAGGCTGGGAAAGTCTAGGTGGGGTACTAACATCAGCCCCTGCTGTTTCCTCTTGGCAAAATAACCGACTCGATGTATTCGCCCGCGGTACAGACAATGCACTTTATCATATTTGGTGGGATGGCAACAGATGGAGTGGGTGGGAAAGCCTTGGTGGTGTGCTAACGTCCCCTCCAGCAGCTGTTTCTTGGGGGCCGAATCGAATTGATGTGTTTGTTCGTGGTACCGATAATGCGCTTTATCATAAATGGTGGGACGGCGCCAGGTGGAGTGAGTGGGAAAGCCTTGGCGGGGTTCTGACGAGTGGTCCGGCAGCCTCTTCTCGCAGAAATAACCAGATTGATGTCTTTGTCAGAGGCACTGGGAACCGGCTTTATAAACGAACATGGAACGGTTCCCGCTGGGAGGAGTGGGAAGACCTTGGTGGCACATTGACTTCAGAACCGGCGGCTGTTTCTTGGGGGCCGAACCGAATCGATGTATTTGCCAGGGGACAGAACAACAATCTTATCCATCGATGGTGGAATGGGAGGACATGGAGTGAATGGGAAAACCTGGGTGGCACCTTGACAAGTGCTCCGGCGGTATCTTCTAGACGTCCAAACCGCTTGGAGGTCTTTGCAAGAGGCACTGGAAACCGACTGTACCGGAGAGAATGGAATGGTACCCGCTGGGGAGGATGGCAAAATATCGGAGGCAGCTTAACTTCAGCACCTGCCGCTGTTTCCTGGGGGCCAAACCGTACCGATGTGTTTGCTAGAGGAGTTAACCAAGACCTTATCCATTTATGGCAAGGGCGGTAATTGTTAAACAGAGAAGATTTGAGTGCGAACTCTTTTTAACTATTTGTATGGGCAAGTAAACAAGGGTGCAGGCGCAGATCATAAACGACCTGCGCCTGCGTCCCGTTAATTTTCCTATTTTATTAACTCAAAATCACCATTCTCCTATTAGTAGAATCAAAAAGCAACAATTTATCCTAAGATAAACTCGAGCTTACTGGGGAATTTGATTAGCGGAGATACACCACTCCGGAAATACACTTCGCTTTCCGCGGGCGGCTGGTGAGCCTCCTCGTGCTAACGCACTGTGGGGTCTCACCTATGCCTTTCCTCCCGCTGGAGTCTACGTGTATTACCTCCGCTAGTTTAGATTATTGTTCTTGTATAGAGTTAAACGTTTAGATATGTCCCAACCTCTTTCCTCGGTATAACCAAGATTATCAGTATTTCAGCATGCAAAACAACCCTATCAACAGGCTGACAACAGCCATTGTCAGCGTGTTAATAGGGTACAAATTTTGTCCCAGGCTCTTGATAATTAGTATGCTATTTCTTATGTTTACAAGACCGGAACGGAACTGTTCAGAAGTCCCGGGAGTTTTTCTAACAAATTTTTTATCCATGCAGGATATTTATGTAAGCGTCTTGAATAATTACATACAAGATTTATAATGGCGGAGAAGGTGGGATTCGAACCCACGCGACGGTAACCCGTCCTAATGCATTTCGAGTGCATCCCCTTCAGCCGGACTTGGGTACTTCTCCCTAGTTGGATGGCGCAGTGCACGACGAACTGTGCTCTGCCTGATTGAAAACTACATAAGAAATAATAATCCTTTTTTGTGTTTTCTTCAAGGGGTTTGATGTGAATTCTTTATATTCGAAATTCGCCCCATGAGATTCTTGGTCATTTTATTAATAGGAAAGGAATGGAGGGTCTTACGTGAAAAAACCTATGCCCATTTTTGGGATTATTTTATTGTTGGCAAGTGCCGGACTGGCAGTTTTCCTGTGGCTGGAGACGGAAAAGGTGATAGAGGATCCGGCAGAGAGCGCATCAGCAGGCGAGGAAGCGGCAGAAGGAAGCCCTGCTGATGAAGGCCTGGAGAATGTCTCCGAACAACGGGAGAAAATCAAGGGAACGATCAGCGAGCAGGATCTTCAGGAATTTGAGGAGAGCGGACTGAACCCATTCGGGGAAGATAGGCCTTCTCACCAGTTATCGGATGGTCTGTTTCAAGAATATATTCATGGCATGTCCCATCAAAAGATAAAGGCAGAGAAGAAGTGGGGATTCTATGAGATCCATCCGCAACGGATCGACTGGCTGCTTGAGGGTCTGGACGAAGTGTCGCTTGACCATGAGGATGTTTACCGGGAAATCCTCCTTAAATGGAAGGAAGGGGACTTTTCTACGGCCGATGCAGACCATAATGCCATCTGGGAACTGCAGGGAGGAACTGTCGGAAAAGCCTATGGTGTCATGACTTTGGAAGAGGAACAGACATATTTGGAAAGTGAGAAAGAGTAAGCGGGTATGTGGATGTAAGCTGATTTCTTGCCTCCTTCGCAAGTATCTGTGAAAATGAAAACAGTACTTAATAGGAAATGGAGGAATGGAATTATGAAGATAGCAGCTATGGTGGGAAGCAACAGGAAGGATTCATACAATCGGCAATTAACTTCTTTTATGCAGAAAAGGTATGATGGGAAATTGGATATAGAGATCCTGCCTATCGACCAGCTGCCATTCTATAATCAGGATGAAGAACTGAATCCACCACAGATCGTAGAGGATCTCCGCAAAATCATTAAGGAGAGCGACGGTATTCTCATCGCGACTCCAGAATATAATGGAAGCATTTCAGGAATGCTGAAGAATGCTCTCGACTGGTTCTCCCGTGTCGATCAGGTAATGGTAAACAAACCGGCGATGGTGGTCGGAGCCAGTATGGGTGGCCTCGGCACAGTCAAAGCACAGCTTCAATTGCGCCAAATCCTCAATGCTCCTGGAATTGGCACATTGACACTTCCAGGAAATGAGGTTTATATCGGTTCGGTCCATGAAAAAATCGATGAAGATGGCAACCTTAAGGACGAGGAGACCATCAACTTCCTTGATAATGTAGTCGACAACTTTATCAATTGGACAGAAAAGACGAAGGTATATAGCTAAATGGGTTGATAAGGGCACGTTTCCGGTCATGTGACTGGAAACGTGTTTTTTTATTTTTATCCTTCTAAAGTCGGGAATTTATAGGATTTTGCCAAAATGTGTAAGATTTATTGTATAATCGAATTGGCCGGGGGCGTTCTTTATTCCGAGATGCTTCTAGGCAATTGAACTATGAGGAGGTCTATCCATGAAAAAATTGCTTATTCTGGCATTTCTCGTTCCTTTTATTCTAGCAGCATGTGGTAATGATGAAACCACGGACGAACCTGCAGAGAATGAACAGGAAGAGGAAACAGCCAATGAAGGTGTAGAGGAAGAACAGACGAATGAAGCAGAAGAGGCTAATGAAGTAGAAGAAGGAACGGATGAGCCGGAAAACAACGAGCAGGAAGCGGGAGAATCCGACAATAACGAAGAGGCTGCACAGGAAGAATCCAATGCAAATGAGGATGCAGAAGAGGAAACAAGCAATCAGCAGGAAGCCAATGATACTGGGGATCGTGTAGAAGCTACTTTCCAGGGACTGGCTGACTCTCATTCCATGGAAGTAAAAACTGCAGACGGAGTGGAAGTTGTTTCCTTTGCTCCAGAGGAATATGAATTATTGGGTGAGTTGTCTCCCGATACGAAAATTTCCTATGAATTGGAGCAAACGGAAGACGGAATGGAATACGCAAAAAATGTCGAAGTTATAGAGTAAACGCTGGGTTTCGCACTCAGGGCACGCTTTTAGTCAGATATGGCTGAAAGCGTGCTTTTTTATTGATGGTAGTTGGATTCAATATGGTTCATCTATCAGCATTTGCTAGTTATCAGCCAAATATAGGCGCTTTTATCCTATTAGACTATTGCTAGCAGGATTATTGAGGGTTCATTGCAAGAAATAACAGAAAAATCCGCTTTTTATTGCTGCTGATTTTTGGTATGATTAATATGTGTTTGTGAATAGACATACTTTTCTCATAGGTACAAATAATCAAACAAGGGGGAAATGATTATGAGAGAAAGAAAATGGTATGCAGCAATACTTATGCTGGGGCTTGTTCTTCTGTTGGCAGCTTGCGGCTCTGGGGAAGATGCAAGCGGGGAAGCAGAGGCAACGGCTGAATTGGAAGACAGTTATACAGTAGTTACTGACAACTCCTTTGTTCCATTTGAATTTATGAAAGACGGGGAACATGTTGGTTTCGATATCGATTTGATTAATGCTATCGCCGATGAAGCCGGTTTTGAGATAGAAATGGAAACTACCAACTTTGACGGAATCATACCTGGTCTGCAGACAGGCCAATTTGATATTGCGATTGCCGGAATCGGCATTACCGAAGAACGGAAAAAGAGCATTGACTACAGTGACCCTTACTTCGAATCCGGACTGGCCATCGGGGTAGCCGCAGATAATGAAGACATTAAAGGGATGGAAGACCTCGAAGGCAAAACCATTGCCACAAGAATGGGGTCCACCAGCTCCGCTTACATCAAAGAAAACATTGAGGGTGCTGAAGCCAATGAATACGAGCAGCTGGATCAAGCGTATATGGCTGTAGAAAACGGAAGTGCGGATGCTATTCTGTATGATGATCCGAATGTTCGTTACTATATTCAGACCTCCGGCGAGGGCAGCCTGAAAGTAGTTGGCGACTTGTACAAGGCGGAGGAATACGGAATTGCCGTGACAAAGGGCAAGGAAGAGCTGGTGGAAGCTATCAATACAGCACTTGCTGAACTGAGAGAGAACGGCACATATGATGAAATTTACGAGAAGTGGTTTGGTGCAGCAGAATAAGACAACTAATTGAATAAAGACGATCTAGGTATACTGCAACTCGTGAAGAGGGAAAATCGGAGGAGCCCATATGGATCTGGGTAAGCTGATATTTCCTTGAATGAATGCCTTTTTGGCACAAATTAAATGGTTTTTCCAAGTATGAAGGAACTTGGCTGTGTCGTGCCTATGCTCGTATGCAGCCAAGTTCCTTTATTGTTTTTGTAGAATAATAGAATTTTAGAATTTTGAGAGATAGAGGTGAGAGGATGTTTCGATTCGATTGGGCAGGAGTAATAGACTTCCTTCCACAGCTTGGCACTGGCTTGTATTATACACTTCTTATTTCCATTGCCGGCTTGCTGCTAGGTTTTGTGCTGGGGGCCATCTTCGGGCTGGGGAGAATATCCAAGAAGAAAATCATTTACGGTTTGTCATCCATTTATGTGGAAGTGATCAGGGGAACTCCGGTGCTTGTACAGGCCATCTGGATATTTTTCGCCATGCCGCTGATCACGGGCTATAACATGGAGTCGGTGACGGCCGGTATTATTGTCATCGCACTCAATTCAGGTGCATATATCGCAGAAATTGTCCGTGGTGCGGTGGATTCAGTGGACAAAGGACAGATGGAGGCGGGACGCTCCTTGGGGCTCGGGCATCGCCAGACCATGCGCTATATTATTTGGCCGCAGGCATTCAAGCGGATGATTCCGCCGCTCGGCAACCAGTTTATCATTAGTATTAAGGATACATCACTTTTATCGGTCATTCTTGTACCTGAGCTGATGTTCCAAGGAAGAATGATTGCCTCCAACTATTTTAATGCAGTGGAAATCTATACGGCAGTAGCAGTCTTCTACCTTGCCATTACACTGACATTGTCCTTTGTACTCCGGATAATAGAAAGAAGGTTGGATATCCAATGATTTCAGTAAAAGATTTGCACAAGAGCTTCGGAAAAACGGAAGTATTGAAAGGAATAGATTGTGAAATAGAGCAGAAGGAAGTGGTCTGTGTCATCGGGCCCAGCGGATCGGGCAAGAGTACATTCCTCCGCTGCCTCAACATGCTCGAGGAAATTACCGGCGGTGACGTGATTATCGACGGTGAGAGCCTCACCGACCCGAAAACGGATATCAATATGGTGCGTACGGAAGTAGGGATGGTGTTCCAGCAGTTCAATCTCTTTCCGCATAAGTCGGTCATCGAGAATATTATGCTTGCACCATTAAAGGTAAGGAAAATTACCAAAGATGAGGCACGTAAAAGAGGAATGGACCTGCTGGCAAAGGTCGGCCTCTCCGATAAAGCAGAACAATATCCAAGTCAGCTATCCGGCGGGCAGCAACAGAGGGTGGCCATCGCCAGAGCATTGGCAATGGAACCGAAAGCCATGCTCTTCGATGAACCGACCTCCGCACTCGACCCCGAGCTCGTCGGTGAAGTGCTGGAAGTAATGAAGCAGCTTGCACAAGAGGGAATGACCATGGTGGTTGTCACCCATGAAATGGGATTCGCCAGGGAAGTCGGCGACCGTGTGCTGTTCATGGATCAGGGTATTATTATGGAAGAAGGCGACCCGGAGCAAATTTTCACCAATCCGCAGTCGGAGAGAACACAGGAATTCCTGAATAAGATTTTATAAAAGGGAGCAGGCACTGGCAGGCCTGCTCTTTTTTGATGGAGTTGTAGTGGAGTGGGGGGTGCGTGGAATCGGCGGGAGAGCTGGTTTATCGGCAGTTCGCGTGCGTAATCAGCAGGAGCGTGGATTTATCGGCAGCACGCTCATGGAATCAGCGGGAGGGCAGATTTATCGGCGTCACGCTCTGGGAATTGGCGGGAGAGCAGATTTATCAGCATCACGCTCTGGGAATCAGCAGGAGCGCAGAATAATCAGCAGCACGCTCGTGGAATCGGCAGGAGGACAGGTTTATCCCGTACGATTCAGGGAGCACCCCCTCCTACCTCAATCAATGTCATAAAAAGAGGTTGTGACATATCTAAACGTTTAACTTTATAGGCAACAATAATCTAAATTAGCGGAGGAAATACACGTAGACTCCAGCGGGAGGAAAGGCATAGGTGAGACCCCACAGTGCGTTAGCACGAGGAGGCTCACCAGCCGCCCGCGAAAAGCGAAGTGTATTTTCCGAAGCGGTTTATATCCACTAATCAAATTATCTAGTTAGTTTGCATTTATCCCTGGATTAAACACTTTTGTCCCAACCTCTATACATCTTTCACTTAACTCCGTTCATAATCTAATTCATTGTCGTCGGTGAATTCAATTTCCAGTTCGACTTCTTCTGCGTCGTCAGGAACATTGAATGCTTTTGCTACTTCTTGTGCTACTTCTTCTTCCGGAGTGCTGGAATCAAAGTTGAATTCTGAAAAGATGCTGTCCAGCTCTTCCATTGCGTCATCGCCTGCTAGTTGTACACCGCCATTATTATCTTTATAGGAAGCTTCTGTTTCATCGGTTTCATGTTCGTATTCTACTTCAATTGCATCGCGGGTTCCTTCTACGTCAGCTTCGAGGCTGAAGTGCTTGAATTCGTATGGTGGTTCAGATGGTGGATCACTCACCTCATCCGATTCGGTGATCTCATCGATAGATCCCTGGTTTTCGGAAGCATTATCCGAGCCGGCGCTGTCATTCGCTTGACCGCTTTCTTCGGTAGTCTCTACTTCTGCTTGTTCTTCCGGGATTCCTTCTTCAGCTTGGTCATTATTCCCGCAGGCTGCCAGTAAAAAGGTAAGTATGATAAGTGCTCCGAGGCTTTTCAGTTTCGACATCCGCTATCTCTCCTGTCTATGATTTGTTTTTACATTAGTAGTATTGCCTTTCCATTTTTCTATTAAACTTCGTACGAACTCCATATATGGGGGCAGGCATTCCCACAGAACTTTCCTTCTGTGAGTGTTAAAATGGCAGTAAATTAGAGGAAAGTAGGGTGTGTACATGAAGAAAATGCAGCTTGGCACCAGCGGGGTGGAGGTTTCCAATATTGCTTTGGGATGTATGAACATGGGAAAAGAATCAGTGGAAAAGGCTGAGAAAACCATCCGCGAGGCGTTAGAGCTTGGAGTGGATTTGTTTGATCATGCAGATATTTATGCAGGCGGTCTGTCCGAGGAAGTCTTTGCTAAAGCAATAAATATGAATTCTTCTGTACGTGAGAGGTTTAAGATTCAGACAAAAACGGGTATACGAAAAGGGTTCTACGATTTTTCGAAGGAACATATACTGAGGTCGGTGGAAGATAGCCTGCGCAGGTTACATACCGATCATGTGGATGTCCTTCTTCTTCACCGCCCCGATACATTGGTAGAGCCGGAGGAGGTGGCAGAGGCATTTGATAAGCTTTACACAAGTGGGAAGGTGAAGCACTTTGGGGTCAGTAATCATAACCCCATGCAGATTGAATTATTGAACAAATACGTAGAACAGGATTTAATTGTCAATCAGCTCCAGTTCAGTGTGATGCATACGGGGATGATTGATAAAGGGCTGCAGGTGAACACCAGGCATGACAATAGCCTGGACCGGGATGGAAGTGTCCTTGATTACAGCAGGCTGCATGATATGACGATCCAGGCTTGGTCACCATTCCGTTATGGAGTATTTGAAGGATTCTTCCTGGATAATGAAGCATTTCCTGAGTTGAATGATAAGCTTCAGGAAATTGGTGATCGTTATGGGGTCAGCAAATCGGCTGCAGCCATTGCTTGGATTCTTCGTCACCCGGCAGGGATCCAGCCTATCGTAGGTACGATGACGCCGGAACGGCTGAAGAAGATCAGTGCGGCGTCAGAACTCGAGATTACCCGGCAGGAGTGGTATGAAATTTATCGCGCGGCCGGAAATGGCCTGCCATAATTTTTACATGGTTGGTCTTTAGCACCCGGAAAAAGCCCGGGGATTTTTTACAACGATTAATTTCCTATTTTTTTAAACTTTTTTTATATTAGGTGTTTACATTTTAAATAGCTATGTTATCATGTCGGTATACAGGGAATTTCCTCTATGTATGCCGGAAATTGGGAATACATGCTACAGATTCAAGAGCGTGAAAATTTTTTTAAAGAGGAGCGGGTATCATGCAAGATCTTTATCCTTCAAGAAAAAATGACACATTTAAGATTCTGGAAAGAAAAGACCCTGTAATCCATACGGACCGATCCAAAGATGATCAGGCTCCTATATCAAAAGAACAGTTGGATTCTTATGAAAAGAATGGGTTTTTGCAGGTGACAGACATCTTCTCCGATGAGGAAGTGGCTGATATGCAGAAAGCCATTTTTGAGTTGCAGGATGATACTAAAGGAGTGGAATCCGATAAAGTGATCCGTGAACCGGAAAGCGACGATATCCGGTCCATCTTCCATGTGCATCATGACGACAACTACTTCCAAAAAGTGGCGAATGACCAGCGTATTCTTGACATTGTCAATCATCTGCTTGGAAGTGATGTATACGTACATCAATCCCGTATCAATTACAAACCGGGATTCAAAGGGAAAGAATTCGACTGGCATTCCGATTTTGAAACTTGGCATGTAGAGGACGGTATGCCGCGGATGAGAGCGGTGAGTGTTTCCATCGCTTTATCAGACAACTATACGTTCAACGGTCCGCTGATGCTGATTCCTGGATCTCAGAACTACTACATCAGCTGTGCAGGTGAAACTCCGGATGATAACTATAAAGAGTCCCTGAAGAAACAGAAATTGGGAGTTCCGGATGAGGACAGCCTGCGCTTTCTAACCGAAACAGGCGGCGGTATCTCCGTGCCTACCGGTAAAGCTGGTTCCATCACATTGTTCGAGAGCAATACCATGCACGGTTCCACTAGCAATATGACTCCATATCCACGTAATAATCTGTTTATGGTATATAACAGTGTGGAAAATAGGCTGGTAGATCCGTATTCAGGAGGAAAGCCGCGTCCAGAGTATATTGCTGTACGTGAAAGCGGTGTTGGCGCACTCGCCGGCAGCAACTAAGTCATAAGCGGCAGTAACTAAGATAGAGAGGAAATGAACCTGACATATAAACATCGGCATACAACTTTAAGCTGCTCCCCCTTGGAGCAGCTCTTTTTTTGCATCGAGTAACCGCCGGCTGAATTAGTGGAAGGATCGATGATTGAGTAAGTTTCTGGAGGGGTATTATTTTTTATGTTACTATGTAGAACGCGGCTTGGCTGGCTATGTATGGCTAAGTTTGCTTCGGGCTAAATTACTTTATGCAAATACATAAGAGAAAGAAGGTAAACTATGGGGAACAATAGTATACCGGGAGAGGAACCTTCCATTCAAAAGGTTCCCATAATGATTGTGCTGATTTCCGGGGCATTTGTGGCTATCCTCAACCAGACGCTGCTGGGAACGGCGCTCCCGCACATTATGGAGGATTTGCAACTCGACGCAGCGACTGCACAATGGCTGCAATCCATATTCATGCTGGTCAATGGCATCATGATACCGGTGACTGCATTTTTGATTGAACGGTTTACCACGAGGGCTCTTTTCCTCACAGCGATCGGTACGTTTACGGTAGGAACCTTGCTTTGTGCCGTTTCCCCTAATTTTGGCTTTCTGCTTTCAGGAAGAATCCTGCAGGCTGCCGGGGCGGGGATCATTATGCCGCTTATGCAGACCATCGTGATGCTTATTTTCCCTGTAGAGAAGAGGGGGACTGCGATGGGATTCTTCGGATTGGTTATTGCTTTTGCACCGGCAATCGGCCCGACTTTATCCGGGTGGATTGTAGAGGAGTATCCGTGGCGGACTTTGTTCTATATGATGCTTCCTATTGCTATTATTGATATACTGATTGCTTATTTTGTCTTGAAGAACGTGACAAAGCGTACATTTCCGAAGTTGGATATCTTATCAATCATCCTTTCCACTCTCGGTTTTGGAGGGCTCTTGTATGGCTTCAGTGCTGCCGGCAGCACAGGCTGGATGAGTGGTCCTGTAGTCATATCCATGCTGGTCGGGGCTGTCAGCCTTGTGATATTCATTAATAGGCAATACCAACTGAAACAGCCGATGCTTGAGTTTCGGATCTTCAAATATCGTATCTTCACCTTGACGACGGTGCTCGGCATGGTCACATTCATGGCCATGATTGGAGCGGCTGTCGTGCTGCCGTTGTATGTACAGAGCATGCTTGGCTATACAGCGTTTGAATCAGGGCTGATGCTGATGCCTGGTGCGATTCTTATGGGGCTGATGAACCCGGTGACAGGAAGGTTATTTGACCGATTTGGTGCCAGATACCTTTCCATTATCGGGTTATCCTTGATTGTAATCACCACCTTTATGCTGACCGTGCTGACGGTCGAGACGTCCTTGACCTATCTGGCGGCCGTCCATGCATTCCGGATGCTTGGGGTGGCTATGGTGATGATGCCTGTCACGACGGCGGGCTTGAATGATCTGCCGCCGAACCTGATTCCGCATGGGACCGCTCTGAATAATACAATGCGTCAGGTGTCCGGGGCCATTGGTACGGCACTGCCGATTACCATTATGTCCACTGCGGCCATTCCGGAAGAAGGGGTCAGCGGTATGATCCACGGGGTCAACGTCTCCTTCATTTTTGCAGGAGTCACGGCACTCGTCGGCTTGGTCATTTCCTTCTTTATCAAAAACCCGGCACGGGAAAAAGAGGAGCAGCAGTCCATCCAGTCATGGAGAAAATAAATGGCCAGAAAGCGGGCAGGGAGCAGATCTCTGTCCGCTTATTCTATATGAGTTGATTCATAAGCAGGAATAGCTACATCCAGTCAGCGGCAGTTCTCCATGTGGGTAAGACGTATATTCCTCCATACATTTGTTTATACTGTGTTTTAATAGCTCCCTTCGTATTGCGGCTCTGATCTGGTTTCGATTAACCCGCGGAATAACGAATGAGGAGCTATTTTCGTTCTGGATAACTTTATCTCCAGTGGGATGGATGGGTACATCAGGGGTACCAGGAAGTGAAGCGGACTCCCAGTGTGGGGAGAAAAGTGTGCAAGCCGTTTAGGGAGCGCTCCTGCCGTTGTGCTGAGATTTTCGTATGTTGAAATGGGCATTCAGCTGCCCGCGGAGCATCTCATCCCGCAAGTGTTTCGAACTTTTCTTCTTCAGGATATCCCTCTTGATCTCTTGCGTCTGAACTCCCTCCTCGCGCTTATCGGCAATTTTCATTAACAACTCGATATCTGAAAACGAATACTTTCTTGTGCCTCGTTTGCTCCGTGCTGGAAAGATCAGTCCCCTTTCTTCATAGTAGCGGATTTTTCTTTCCGATAATCCGGTAAGCTCATGAACAATCCCGATGGTAATAACTTTCTTTTCCCGGTAACTAGTCACTGCTTTCTCCCTTTCCTTATCTAATAATTTAGGGCTGCATTTTGCCTCCTTTTGCGTCAGATAAATTCACATTGGCAAGTTCTTTTGCAAGATGTGCCATTTCTGTTCATGTGCTTCTCCAAAAGTTCGCTGATGCTATGGGGAAGGATTTTTAAAGACTTCACTTCTTCTATCGTTTCCCGCAGACGGTGGTTTCCCTACCCGCCACCTCCAACGGAACGGGTGATAGTTGATAATTCTCTATTCTCAATTATCAGTCTAATGTAATTTTCTAGACCTGTCATCTTTTATGTAAGAAAATCTTACAAACATAAAATAGCTCTGCAAAATAATCAGCGTATTTTCATGGGCGGATAATCGCATTGTCTTGCAATCAGGTATGGAAGCGGTAAAATATAGGGGGGAGAACATATTTTACATATTTTGATGAATGGGGAGAGGGAAAGTTTTATGTTGGAAGAAATAAGGAAAGGCATCTATCGTCTCGCCGTCCGATTTCCTCGGGGTAAAGAGAAGACGAATTGTTATTTAATAGAAGGAAAAAGCGGTTATACGGTAGTAGATACTGGTATATATTCCGAATCTGCCATCCAGACATGGAAAGATGTCATGGACTCAGGCATCCACGTGGAAAAGGTGGTGCTTACCCATGTCCATCAGGATCATATTGGGTTGGCTGCCTGGTTCCAGCGGGAGACCGGGGTGCCTGTTATTATCTCGGAGCAGGGATATCAGGTCATGAAGAAGCTGCGGTCTGCGGCTAATATCGAGCGGCTGAACCATATTCTTCCCAAACATGGCGGGCCAAGGCTGAAATCGGATGCTATGAAAGATGACTCGTTTATTTATGATCTGGAGCCGGATCAATTATTCAGTGAAGGCGAGTCTCTTCGCCTGGGAGATGAGGAATATGAGGCAATTTGGACACCGGGGCATGCGCCTGATCATTTTTGTTTTTATAACAGGGAGAGACAGCTGATGATCGCCGGAGATCATATCCTGAAGAAAATTTCTCCAGTGATTGGATTATGGGAAGGGGAAGAAGGAAATCCTCTGAAAGACTATTACCGATCCCTTGACCTTATCGAGCCTTATCAAGTGGTTCTTGCATTGCCTGGGCATGGAGAAATGATTGAAAATTTCCGGGAGAGGGTGCGTGAGACAAAGCGGAAACATGATCAGCGGCTGGATCAGGTCCTTTCCCTGGTCCAAGACAAGCCGGTGACAGCTGGCGAAGTATGCCGGAAAATCTATGGGGAGGGAAGTTTCCCCTCCATGACCAGCATGTTCATGGCCAGTCTGACTCGTCTTATTTATTTGGAGGAAGAGGGAAGGCTGCAGCGGTCAGAAGTGGACGGTGTCTATCATTTCCGGATTGCAGAGAGTGAGGAAAACTAACCCCTTCAATTGTGTGAATCCTCTTACTATTTTGATCGGGGTTGTTTTTACAAATTCCCATGCTATACTGAAAACAATTCAATAAAGGCATTTTCATATAATCGCGGGGATATGGCCTGCAAGTTTCTACCGGTTTACCGTAAATGAACCGACTATGGAAAGCATTTGTGTGAGTGGGGGCGTCTCTTCGGGGGCACCGTCATTCCTATTGTTTTTTCGGTTATCAACAGCCCGAAAAGCTTGCTTTTACCATAGTGATGGTAGAAGCAGACTTTTCGGGCTTTTTCTATTGCTGCGATAGGAAATGCAATGATGTACAACTTGATCAGAAAGAAAGGGGATTATCATGGAAAGACTGAAGCAGAAAATCATGCAGGAAGGAAATGTCCTGTCCGACTCGGTGCTGAAAGTGGATGCATTCTTGAACCATCAGATCGACCCGGTCCTTATGCAGGAGATCGGGGAGGAATTCGCCGGCCGGTTTGCGGGAGCGGGTGTTACGAAGATACTCACCCTGGAATCATCCGGAATAGCTCCTTCCGTAATGGCAGGGCTGAGCATGGGGGTGCCGGTTGTCTTTGCGAGAAAGAAAAAGTCATTAACATTGATGGATGATCTGTATTCGGCTGAAGTCTATTCTTATACCAAGAGGGAAAGCAATGAAATCTCCATTTCTAAAGAATATATCGGCCCTGAGGATACCGTCCTCATTATTGATGACTTTTTAGCGAATGGGCAGGCAGCATTGGGGCTGATGAAACTGGTTGAGCGGGCAGGAGCGAAGTCGGCAGGTATTGGAATCGTCATTGAGAAAGGTTTCCAGGAAGGCGGCGGGGAGCTTCGGAAGAGTGGTGTCCGTGTAGAGTCTCTGGCAATCATTGAATCTCTAAAACAGGGGAATATCCTATTCAGCAAAGAGGAGGCAACAGTATGAAAACAGCAGCATTAGGAATTCAGCACGTATTGGCCATGTACGCAGGGGCTATCCTTGTACCATTGATTGTGGGTGGTGCTTTAGGGTTGACCTCGGCTCAGCTCACGTACCTTGTTGGTATAGATATTTTGATGTGCGGGGTAGCCACTCTACTGCAGGTCGTCAAGAACCGCTACTTCGGGATTGGACTTCCTGTTGTGCTAGGGTGTACGTTCACGGCAGTAGGGCCGATGATTGCCATCGGCGGGGAATTTGGAATTTCCGCTGTTTATGGTGCAATCATTGTCTCTGGTTTATTCGTGATCCTGATCAGCAAGTTTTTTGGCAAACTCGTCCGCTTTTTCCCGCCGGTGGTGACCGGTACGGTTGTTACGATCATCGGTATTACATTGATCCCTGTAGCCATCAATGATATGGGAGGAGGCCAGGGTGCCAGCGATTTTGGTTCTTTATCCAATATTTCACTATCTTTCGGGACTCTTTTATTCATTATTCTAATGTACCGTTTTACGAAAGGATTCATCCGCTCCATTTCCATTTTGCTGGGCCTCATTTTTGGTACGGCGGCTGCAACATTCATGGGTATGGTCGATTTCACTGCTGTAGGAGAGGCATCCTACTTCCATATCGCCCAGCCATTCTACTTTGGCATGCCTACCTTTGAATGGTCGGCTATTGTGACAATGATTCTGGTAGCGATGGTGTCCTTAGTAGAGTCTTCCGGTGTATATTTTGCACTAGGGGATATTACGGAGAAGGAACTAGAACAGAAGGATTTATCAAGGGGATACCGGGCAGAAGGGATTGCCATTCTCCTCGGAGGGATTTTCAATGCATTTCCATATACGGCTTTTTCCCAGAATGTCGGCCTCATCCAGATGACTGGCGTGAAATCCATACGGGTTATCTTTGTAGCAGCCTTTATGCTGATCGGGCTTGGACTTGTACCGAAAATTGCCGCCCTGACTACCATCATTCCTACGCCAGTATTGGGCGGAGCGATGATTGCCATGTTCGGGATGGTTATTTCCCAGGGAATAAAAATGCTCAGCAGAGTTCTTCCTAATTCTCCGGAAAACTCCATGATTGTCGCCTGTTCTGTCGGTATGGGGCTTGGGGTTACGGTGGTTCCAGAAATATTTGCTGCGTTCCCTTCAAGCATCCAGATCCTTACTAGCAATGGCATTGTAGCTGGTAGTGCAACGGCCATTATCTTGAATATCGTATTTAACATGCTTCCTTCTGCTTCAAAGGCAGACAAGCAGCATACGGTTGTTTTGAAGAAGGAAGCCTGATGATGAAAAAACAGCAACCCCTTTGTCGGGATTGCTGTTTTTTCTATGTGCTGGCCGGGATATCTTTGTTTCTGCTTGTTTCCTTGGGGGCTGCAGCTTGATACCAGTGATAGCATAGGATAAGAATAATCAGAATGTCCACTGCATCGCCTCCATAATACATCAGCATTCCGCCTGTTTCTGCTTCAGCGCGAGGGACGCCTTCAGGCGGGTGGGCATAGATATGTTTCGATAAAATGCCGTGGGCGGCGAGTGCGAGCACCAAGATGATGCTGCGGTATAAATAGCTGGTGCGGTGCGGGATCGGCTCCACATAAATCATGGATACGGTAAACAAGTAGCCTGCCAGGAAAATATGCAGATGAATCAGGATGTGCAGGAGGATGCTCTCATGCATCATGCGGAACAGATCTGTCGTATAAAGAACCCATAGCCCGCCGAGATTTACGGTTGCTGTGACAGCGGGATTGCTCAAGATGGCGAGTATCCTGCTGCGCAGAAGCCGGGAGAGCTGTTTTGCCCGCTGGACAGGCAGAGAGCGGAGCAGCAGCTTTACCGGGGCACCGAGCGCCATCAAAAGCGGGCCGAGCATTCCGAGCAGCAGATGCCCTGCCATATGCATCCGGAAGTCGGCATGGGCAAGCTGTGCCAATGGGCCGGCAACGGAAATGAAACAGAGCAGGGTTCCGCTAATCCAGAGCATGGTACGATAAACCGGCCAATCCCTGCCTCTTTTGCTGGAAATGATAAGCAAGCCTATGTAAATCAACAGTGCGGCCGTAAATGGGACGGCCAGTATCCATTCTGCGGCAGCCGGCAAATGATGATGCTGCATATCAGCGGATACTCCCTTTTTTTAATTTCCTTGTCTGAAGCACAATGATTATCCCGATGATCAGGATGACTGCGGCAGTGATATTCCATGCCAAATCATACATCAAAAGATTATCGGTATCATAGCGGATTTGGTGAATACGCATCAGTTTATGCTGCACGATGCCGTCATAGAGGTTGAATGCCCCGAGTCCAAGAAGGACACCGCCAATCCATCTCTTTGTCCACCAAGCGTTTTTGCGCCGGAGATCGGCGACCATGAATAGAGAACCTACAGTGGCAAACCAGCTGAACGCGTGGAACAACCCGTCAGACAGGAGACCGACCTGGGTCGTCGATCTATCGTAGAAATGGTGCCAGCCCAGCAGCTGGTGGAAAATCACCTCGTCCAAAAATGCAACAAGGCCCAATCCGAAAAGAATGCCGGACCAGAAGTTGCGGTCGAAGTATTTGATTTTCGGTGAGATGGAAAATTTATTGTCGACAACACCCATTAGCTATCCGCCTCCTTTCCGCCGTTTTTCTTCATTGTACCCCGCTTTGTCTGGGGTTAAACGGGCAGGAGGTTGTAAGGCCAAGAGTGTAGTATATAGAAAATTGGATATTTACTGAATCCTTTTCCGTGGTCGAACGTAGAATGACTATACCGGTTTTCAAATGGCCGGTATAGTCATTTTAAAAAGGGGCGGGTTTGTTTTTATGTTTGAAAATGCACTGATTGGAATTATCCTTGCGATTGTCGGAGTGGCTGCTCTTATTGCCGGGGTGACAGTTTTTATCATCTTCAGGATGCGGTACAAGACAGCCAGTTCGAATGAAGCGTTGATTGTTACGGGTCCGAATTTGGGAGACCCGGAAAAAGAGAAAAATGTATTTGAGGATGATAATGGGAGATCGGTCAAAATCATCCGCGGCGGCGGTTATCGTCTCCGAATGTTCCAGACTGCCACGCCAATCGACCTTACATCTTTTCAACTCCAGGTCGATTCCGAGAAGGCTTATACAAAGGAAGGGATTCCGGTACGGGTGGCTAGTACGGCAGTGATCAGTATCGGCAGTGAGTTGGCGATCATGGCCAATTTTGCCGAGAAGTTTCTCGGGAAGAAACAGCAGGAGCGGGAATCAGAGCTGCAGGATGTATTGAACGGGCATTTGCGTTCGATTATTGCTTCGCTTCCCATCGAGAAGATTTATAACGATTTTAAAGAAGTGAATACACAGGTGAAGAAGATAGCCGAGGCCGATTTGAAGGGCATGGGATTTGAAATCACCTCTTTTGCATTGAATGATGTAGAGGATGTCGATGTGGAAAATGGCTACATTGATGCCCTGGGGCGGCCGCATATTGCGGAGGTTCAGAAACATGCCAATATGGCGGAATCGGATGCCAAAAAGGAAACGCGCATTTATCAGGCCAAAAATGATCAGGAGGCACAGGAGGAGGCGAACCGGCGTCTGACTGCGATAGCCCAGTCCAAGAAAGATAAGGATATTAAAGAAGCTGAATTCCAGAAGGAGACCAACCGGGCACAGGCGAATGCAGAGCAGGCTGGCGAACTGGAACGACAGAAGCTGGCACAGCAGGTGAAGGAAGAGGAACTCAAAGTGCAATACATCGAGCGCCAGCGGGCAGTCGAGCTTGAAGAGGAAGAAAATAAGCGGCGTCGTGCCATTGCCGACACAGAAGCATATAAAACAATGAAAGAGGCGGAAGCGGAAGCCGAGAAGGAGCGCATCCGCGGGGAGTCCGAAGCAGAGGTGATCCGCCAGCGCGGGTTGGCAGAAGCAGAGTCGAAGGAACGGATGGCCAAAGCAATGGAGCAGTATGGAGAGGCCGCCATCATGGAAATGCTGATCAAGGTGCTGCCTGAATATGCCGAGAAGGTATCTGCTCCTATATCACAGATCAAGGATATGAAGGTCATTGACATGGGTGGATCCGAATCGCGCGGAGGGACATCGAAAGTAGCCGGCAGTGTCACATCCACCATGCTCGGGATTCAGGAGTCATTGAAGGAGACGACGGGAATGGACCTGAAGGCCATGTTGGAGAGTTATGTCTCTCGCGGGAACGTCAATAACTTCGAGGCTGGAATCTCTAACAGCTATGAGGAGGTCTCGGCCGCTGAGGAATCAGGACACCCAGAAGAGAATGTGGGGAAAGGGAAAGACACCGACAACAAACAATCGGAAAACGAGGATGAATAACACATAAATTTAACCCGGAGCGGCTGATGGATGGATGGATCAGCCCGCTCCGGGTTGTTTACTGCTCTTAGCGCTTATTGGTTGCCGCCTTTGTTGTTATACGCACCGTGCATGACTGGGCCGACAAATTGGTTCAGTTTCCAGCCGTGGGCGATGGCCGCTGTTACAAATTCCTTTGCGTTGCTGACTGCCTCTTTTACGGATTTGCCCTGGGCCAGATTGGCCGTCAAGGCTGCAGCGAATGTGCACCCTGCCCCATGATTGTATGTGGTATCGACTTTATCTTTTTCCAGCAGTGTGAATTCCTGTCCATCATAGAAAAGATCGATGGCTTTATCGTGATCCAGCTCTTTTCCGCCTTTGATCACCACATTTTTAGCACCGAGTTGATGAATCTTCTCTGCAGCTTCCTTCATACCGTCAATGGTTTTGATGGGACCGGTCTGAGCAAGTTGTCCTGCCTCGAACAGGTTCGGGGTAGTGATCAAGGACCGTGGGAGAAGGAATTCCCTCATCGCATCCGTGTTTTCCGGCTGAAGGACTTCATCTTCCCCTTTACAGACCATTACCGGATCGAGGACAAACTTATCTATATGGAATTCATCAATCTTCTCTGCTCCCAGTTTAATGATATCCACAGAACCAAGCATTCCCGATTTCATGGCGTCAATGCCGACGGAAAGGATGGTATTCAGCTGTTTTTCCACTACTGCAGTGTCAATTGCAGTCACCTCATGGCTCCAGTCCTCTGGATTCATTGCCACAATGGAGGTGAGGGCGGTCATCCCATATACCCCATGTTCCTGGAATGTTTTCAAATCTGCCTGTATCCCTGCACCGCCGCTGGAATCAGAACCTGCAAACGTCAATGTCTTCTTCAATGTCATCGTGCACCCTCCTCTGTCACTTTAGAAAAATCCCTATAACTCCTATAGGATATAACATTTTCCCATAATATAAAAGAGCGAAACCCCGTAACATGGGAAACAAGTGATAGTTTTGAGAAAGTTCTCCGGTTTCTGTATAATGTGGACATATTCTAGAGAAGGGTAAAGGAGAGGAATTATGGTCTATTCGATTATTCAACCGGACGAAACCTGGCTATTATGGGCTTTTTTGGCCGGCTGGGCGGCAGTCAGTATTTATCTGGAACAGAAATACAGTTGGGCTTCCAAGGTATCAGGGGCAATCATTGCTTTGGTCGGTGCCATGCTGCTCGCCAATCTGCAGGTGATCCCATTAGAATCACCGGTGTATGATACGGTATGGTCGTATGTCGTACCGCTGGCGATCCCGCTGCTTTTGTTCCAATCCAATATCATAAAAATATGGAATGAGAGCGGCCGTCTCCTGCTGATGTTCCTATTGAGCGGCATTGGAACCGTGGCAGGAGCAATCATTGCATTTTTCCTGCTCAAGGATGTGATTCCAGGGCTGGCCGAGGTCGCGGCAATCATGACTGGTTCCTATATTGGCGGAAGTGTCAATCTGGCCGCATTAGCAGCGAGGTTTGAGACGCCGGGTGATATCATTTCTTCTACCGTGGTCGCCGACAATATGATGATGGCCCTGTACTTCCTTATCCTCATGGCGATACCAGCATTGAAATTTTTCACCAAGCGGTTCTCCACGCCGCATATTCAGGAGGTGGAGGAGACGAGAACGGATGAGGACGAAAATCTGGCCGCCTCCTATTGGAAAGGGAAAGAGATTTCCTTGAAGGATATTGCCCTTGCAGTCGGGACGGCGTTTGTACTTGTAGCTTTCTCTTTTAAACTGGCAGAGATCTTTGCTTCGGTGATCCCGACTGGGGAAAATGTTGCCCTCAACATCCTGAATACCATACTAGGTGATGGCTATTTGATGCTGACAACCCTGACATTGATCGCTGTTACGGTGTTTTCCAGCTATTTTGAAAGCATCAGGGGCGCACAGGAAATCGGCACTTATTTGATTTATATCTTCTTCGTGGTGATCGGGGTACCCGCATCACTGCCCGTCATCCTTCAAAATGCCCCGCTTCTGTTTGTGCTAGTCTTTATTATGGTGGCGGTGAATATGCTGATCTCCTTCATTTTCGGCAAGCTGTTCAAGTTCAACCTGGAGGAAATCATCATTGCCAGTAACGCGAACATCGGGGGGCCTACTACGGCTGCGGCTATGGCGATTTCCAAAGGATGGAGGAAGCTGGTGGCGCCGATATTGATTGTCGGCACGATCGGCTACATTGTCGGTAATTACGCCGGGGTCGCACTCGGCCAGTGGTTCAGCGGTTTTTAAGGCAGAAACTAATCCAGTGGGAGAAAATTGTTTAACTAAGGAAGGCGAATAATGCATGAAAATTAGCGGAGGAAATATGCGTAGACTCCTACGGGAGGAAAAGCCTAGGCGAGACAACGTAGTGCGATAGCACAAAGTGGCTTACCAGCCGCCCGTGGAAAGCGGAGTATATTTCCGTAGCGGGTATCTCCACTTATCCCCGCCTTGTCTATCCGTTTGACTGGTACCTAGACACTCGATGTTTATTGTCTTAGGCATGGGGAAAATGAATAATAAGTAACATTTTCCTATGAATATGAACCTGTTCCAAAAAAGGAGAGTATGCAGAAATGGCTAGATTAGAGGGAAAAACAGCCATCATCACAGGCGGTGCCGGTGGAATTGGCAAAGTGACTGCAGAGAAGTTCCTGAAAGAAGGAGCCAAGGCGGTAACGTTAGTAGATATGAACCAGGACGCCCTTGATGAGGCAAAGAAAGAATTGGAACGTCACGGCGAAGTCCACACCGTAGCAGCTGATGTTTCCAAGGAAGAGGATGTTAAGAAATACGTTGATGAAACAGTCGACCGCTATGGTACCATTGATATCTTCTTCAATAATGCAGGGATCGAGGGCAAAGTGGCTCCACTTCCGGAGCAGAGCCTGGAGGATTTCAAGAAAGTGTTGAGCGTAAATGTCGACGGGATCTTTCTCGGCCTCAAGTACGTGATGCCCGTAATGACAAAGCAGGAAAGCGGCAGCATCATCAATACTTCGTCTGTCGCCGGACTGATAGGAAGCCCGGGAGTAGCGCCGTACACGGCATCCAAGCATGCGGTAATAGGGCTGACAAAAACAGCAGCCTTGGAGGTTGCCGACTCCAATGTGCGGGTCAATTCCATCCATCCATCTCCGGTAAACACTAGAATGATGCGCTCACTTGAAAAAGGCTTCAATCCGGATGATGCCGAATCTGCGAAGACACAGCAGGAACAGGCAATCCCTATGCAGCGCTATGGTGAATCGGAGGATATTGCCAATCTCGTACTATTCCTCGCTTCTGATGAGTCAAGCTTCATCAGTGGTTCCCAGTATCGGATCGATGGAGGAATGGCTGCGAAGTAAATAGAGGAAAAGCCAAAGCCCGCCAGAGTGCGGGCTTTATTATTGCTCGGGTCTGGAAAAGGGGGGTTCATTTCACATGCAAATTTACCGGGTTGCTTAAAGAGGTGTAAACAGCCCATTCACCTACCTGTCAATTTTCATGATCATTATCTATATACATTTCCATAAAGTTAATTTGAAAGGAATCAAAACCATAATTGTTTTGTTCGATAACTTTTTTAGCAATTTCATGCACTTCCTGTTTACTATCTTCATTATTCATAAGGTCTTCTCCTACATAAACATTCAATTCAACAACATTATTAGGGAGAATTTCTGGTTCAATGCCGCCAATAAAAGAAGAGTACTTGCCACTTCCTAGAGGAAGACCTACTTTTTCCGCTAAATCAAATGCAGCCTGTTTCTTGCTCAGCAATGCTTTCCTCGCTATAAATTTCTACATTTTCATTTCCTACACCATCAGCTGAGTTAGGACCATTCATAACAAAACCAATTATAATCCCAGATGCTACCAGTAGAATGCCAATAACGCTCGTTTTTTTCATATATTGTCCTCCTTTTCCTCTAACCCACTATTATGTCTGAAAAAAGGGGCTTAGAAGTATATAAGAGAAGGCGGCCAATTAATAGAGGTCAGAGAAGTGGGCTTGGGGGATAGAGGTATAGTTTGTTAAGGGCGATAGTTAAACAAGGCGATCAGTAATATGGTCGTCTTTTCTTTGGAAATGTCAATAATAATTTCACAAAAATTATGTTAATATCAAGGTGTGAAGATATTGAGCTAAAAGGCAGGTTGACACTCCATAGAACTATATAAGTACTAAGGTGTCCATTGAATTGGAGGTGTTTTGATGTGGGTACTAATAATTATTGTTATTATTGGGATTGGCACGGTGATTAAGGCTCTAAATAAGTAAACACAGCAGAACAGGAAAATTATAGAACTTCTTGAAGAGCTGAATAAGAAGGTTTGATAAAATTCAATTGGTGCTTTTGCACAATAAGTGTGTAGTCTCTTCGTATATATAAGTAAACTAATTTCGTGGAGGAGATGTTTTTATCAAAAGGTTTTTATATTATTTCAGCTGGACAGTCGTTATTGGATTTATTATTTATCTGGGAATTAAATATCAGGTTCGTTTAGAGGAAGAAGCCAGCATGAATTTTGAGTTAATGCCTGTTGTGTTATTCGGAACTCTTTTTCCCATTGTTATTGGACTCTTGCTGAGGTTGCCAAAGTTGATCATTGAAATGAAGCGAAATAAACAATGGATATTTGATTGGATTAAGTTTATGGCCATCGGAATTCCTTCCCTTTCTATCATATTCATGTCAATTTTCCCGTTTACCCCTTTGAGTGAAGGCTTCTTTACCATCCCAGAAATAATTTTGATTGGGAGTCCAACTATCCAAATAATTGCTGGTGTTGTGTTTGGGTATACCTTATTGGATAGTTTGAAGAAATAATATATTTTCTCTAAGTTGTCTTTCGACAGAATGGTCCCTTAAGCAAACCGATAGTAAATCAGAATGAAGGTGGCCAGGACAAATATGAAGTTAAGGAAAACAAAGATCATTTGATCGATTCGCGACTTATGCATCCTAATTGGAGGGTAATAAAAAGAGACACCTTCAATAATAAAAATAATTAGGATAACGTGGATCATCGCATGGCCAATAATTTCTGTTATTCCGAACAGAGTGCTTGTGAGTATAAACAATATGGTGACCAGTGCTGCTAACAGCCGGTTGAGTATGCCCACAACAAGTAAATAGCCGACAACAAATTCGATAAAAGCGGCCATCACAATAAAAATGGACGGTTCAAATCCGAATGTGGGAACAGTGTGGCGCTCAATAATATCCAGTGTCATGGCCGGGTACACCCACTTTTCAACAGCTACCCAACAAAGTGAAAGACCTGTCCCCAGGTATAAGAAAGGAAATCCCCAATTTTCCCATTTTGTCTTCCCGACTAACAACACGAAGAAGATCGCGATATAAAATCCATAATCAAGCATATGGAACCAGCCGCTGCCGGACCAGACGGTTATAAACAAAGCTATGAGTACGATAGAAGCCAATTTGGTTGCATAGTGATGGGGAATTAGTAATAAAACAATTGCAAGCCAAAATGCCATTGGTTCCCACGGTTCTGTCATAATAAATTCAGGGGCGAACATCGCCCCTGAAAAGGATTGAATGGCCAATGCGAGAGCTGTTCCATATTTCAATAAATGTCTGGAATAAATACGTAAACCTGCTAGTTTATCCTCCATCTTTTTGGCTGTTTCCAAATTCATCAGCCAAGGCAGAAGTTGAGGTATGGCAGCTAACACAACAGCAACTAATAATGCAAATGCGATGAAAAAAGGCGATAAAATATTTTCAATGCTTTCCTTTGAAGCTGCCTCTTCTGTAAACCATTTAACATGGGCATTTGAAATGAGGGGAGCTAGCATGGCGCACAATAAAACAGCGATAAATAAAAAATTCCTGTTCACACGAACACATCCCTTTGCTGCAACTGATTAACCTTAGTTTTTGTTAACTATTTGAATTCTATAAGTTAAAAGGATTATCCGGATGAAAACATAGAGGTATCACTTTTTATCGGCTGACGAGGCCTTCCAGATTCAGACTCTGCGCTTATGACGCATAAGATTGCCAACCTTGAATAAGCATGGGATGGTTGGCTATGGTTTTTAATTGGGATAGTTTTAGTTGGTGGTGTTGGCTCCTTATCCTAGCTCTTGTTAAAAGGGAGGAATTTTACCTCTTTTTAAATCTTTTCTGTTCTTTTCTATTTCCTTTATAAAGTAAAAAATCCTAACTCCTCGGTTCGTGCACCGAGTAGTTAGGATTCAATCTCCGTCATACAATTATCAAAAATATGATTGCCATAGCTGTTAATGCGGAAATGGGAATGTTGTCTTTCACACCGTCTTTTGCACTTATATGCGAAAGAATGCCGCCAATCCCAACGATAATAAATAATATAGCTCCTGCGATGGCACTGGATGGAATCCAAAAACCAATGATCAACAACAATGCTATGCCAATTTCAACCCATCCTGTTACAACTCTGAACCATTGCGGCAGTTTCAAGTGGTCGAATTGATCTATAAGCGCATTCGCCCCCGCTATTTTAAATCCTCCTGCCATCAGAAAGACGGCAGCCAGTAAAAACTGCAATAACCATGCTAATATAGTCATTTCCCTACTCCTTTCGTTTTTTCTCTAAAAACCGTATTGTGCTTCTTTCTCTTCTCGTATTTTCGTGTAGGTGTTAGTGAGTACGACAGTGTCTTCAACCAACCGGTCCATGCGGAACAGCACATCATCATTGATGATTTCTTTTCGATGGAAATCCTGTTCTTCCACAAAAACATACGTCTGAACCATTTGCGCCTTCATATAGCCTAAAATAGGCTTTAATTGGTTCTCGGCAATTAAATAATGCTTCGAAGAGCCAGCCGTAACGATCATACTGGCTACTTTGTCCCGAAATGCATTAACAGGCAGCAAATCAAATATATTCTTCAACGTTGCTGGTATGGAAGCTTGGAAGATAGGTGTTCCAATAATAATGGCGTCAGCTTCCATAATTGTTTTGGTTACATATCCTGTGTCGCCCTCATATTCCAAATAATTGCGTCCATCACTAAACACCACATCATATTCTGCTAAATCAATCAATGTTGTTTCTGCATCCGGATATTTTTCAGTAATGGCTTTTTTCGTATAATCCATTGCTGTCCTTGTCTTGGATCCGACTTTTGACCCTGATAATAGAACAACCTTCATATGCTCAACTCCTATTTCTTTGCAGTATATTTCTTAATTGCCGGCAAGATTTCATTGCCGATCAACTCAATATTTTTCATTAGCTTATCAAATGGTACACCGCCGAAGTCCATTTGTGCAATATAACGTTGATGCCCAAATAGTTCATGCTGATATAGTATTTTTTCAATAATTTGCTGCGGACTTCCAATATTCATGACATTTCTGGTATCCGCTCCCTGTGCAAATTGCTGCTTCGGATACTGTTGTCCGTTAATCCGTTTCATTCCTTCGTTAACGTGAGGGTATACCTCTTTTTGGGCCTGCTGTGTTGTTTCAGCCACATAGAAGAATCCTGCAGTGGAGATTGGGAGCAGTGCTGGATCAAATCCGTTACGTTTTGCAGCCTCGCGGTAGGAGTCAATGGACATTTTAAAAGTGCTTGCCGGACCACCTAAAGTAGCAAGGAACATGGGAACACCTGCATGACCTGCCTTAATTGCACTGGCAGGCGGGCCTCCAACTGCACGCCAAATGGGCAGAGAACCATTTTGTGGACGAGGGATGACCCTCGCGTCTTTTAATGGTGCGCGAAATTGCCCTTCCCAATTAATAATCTCCTTTTCATTTATCTGCAGCAGCAAATCAAATTTCTCTTCAAATAATTCTTCATAGTCACGAATATTGTAGCCCAATAAATCAAATAGTCCTACTCTTGATGCACGTCCAGCAATAATTTCTGCACGCCCTTTTGAAATCAAATCAATCGTAGCGAAATCTTCATATACTCGAACAGGATCGGAAGTACTGATAATAGTGGAAGAGCTTGCAATCTTAATCTTTTTTGTTGCCTGGGCAATCGCTGACAAAACTACAGAATGTGCCTGTGTTGCAAAGTATTCCTGATGGCTTTCACCTACACTAAAGAAATCTATTCCCGCCTGTTCAGCGAGTTGAGCTAATTCAATGATTTCGTGAATTCGTTGTTCTGCGGAAATGCGCTCTCCTGTAGTTGGGTCCGGTATATGGTCGCCCAATGTATATAATCCAAATTCCAGCCCTTTGCTTTGATCGATACGATATTTTTCCATACTCATTTTTAATCAGCCCTCTTTTATCTTTTTTGTTTTGTTGTTTCCCTTACTGCGGGAGCGACTTTATTTGCAAACATCTCCATCATTTCAACCACTTTTTTATGTGGAATATTACCGTGGTCAAGTTGGACAATAAATCGCTGATGTCCAAAAAGTTCATATTGATATAGGATTTTCTCAACAATTTGCTGCGGACTGCCAACCATGATAGCGTTTTTTATATTATTCCCTTGTTTATAATGGTCCTTTGGAAAATCCACACCTCTGACTTGTTTGAACGTATTATTCAAGTATGGATAATAATTTTTAAATGCTGTTTGTGAATCTTTGTCTATATACATCATTGTTGCGACCGCTATCGGAAGTTTTTCAGGGTCATGCCCCGATTCTTTTGCAGCATTTCTATATGCAGTCACTCTTTTTTCAAAGATGCTTGAAGCTCCATAAAGCGCTGCTAGGTGCATTGGTACACCCATTTTCCCTGCTTGAATGGCACTTGCAAAATGTTGCCCAACCGCTCGCCAAATTGGAAGTTCTCCATTTAAAGGTTTTGGATAAATTTCTGCATTTTTTAAAGCTGGGCGGAATTTCCCATTCCATGTAGTGGGTTGTTCACCATTCAATTGCAGTAAAAGTTCAAATTTTTCTTCAAATAATTCATCATAGTCGTTCAAATCATAGCCAAATAATTGATAGGCACCATACCGTGAACCCCTTCCAGCTACAATTTCCGCCCGTCCATCTGATAGTAAATCTAATGTGGAAAAGTCTTCATACACTCTTACTGGATCAAGTGTACTTAAGACCGTAGAGGTGCTTATTAATTTAATTTTATTGGTTACTCCAGCAATCTTTGCCAATATGGTTTGCGGGGAGGAAGCGACAAAATGTGCTTGATGACTTTCGCCTACTCCGAAAATATCTAAGCCTGTTTCTTCAGCTAAATTCGCCATCTCGACCATATCTTTCATCCGCTGGTATTCCGTCATTTGTTTTTCATTATCTTTTGGTAATAAATGATCTCCTAGTGTATAAAGGCCAAGTTCCATACCTGGGTTTTGTTCGTTTTTGAACATAAATGCTCCTTTCAAATTCCTGATCACAATGCTATTATAATTAATAAAGTAGTAAAAAGTAAGTAAGCACTTTTAAGTGCCGTAGTATACAAAAGGATACTATTGGAGGGTATTAATATGAACATAAAACCGGAATTATGTCGCGTAGACGATGCTTTAGATATTATTGTGGGAAAATGGAAGCCGATTATTATCTTACATTTATTGAAAAACGGTACGATGAGATTCGGTGAATTAAAACGCAGTATCCCTGAAATTACTCAGAAAATGTTAACGAAGCATTTACGAGAGTTGGAAGAAGAAGATGTTATTAATCGAGTGGTATACCCAGAAGTTCCGCCAAAGGTCGAGTATTCCATCACTGAATATGGAAAGGAATTAGAGCCAATTATGGTTGCTATGCACGAGTGGGGTACAAAGCATGCACTTCGTAAACAGCAAAAGACAATTGAAAATCGTGGGTGAAAAACGGGCTGTCCCAAAAGGGCAGCCCTTACCTGTAATTTTATAGGAAATATCCATCTACTTGTAAAGGGTGCATTCCTACAATAAAGGTGTGCTTTCTAAAAAAACTAAAGCGATAATTGATAAAATCGCTAAAAAGGCAAAAAGGATTATGGTAAAATTTGGCTAAAGGGTTAATTAGGGTGATAGGCGATTTTGGGAGGCACATATATGAAGTATATCATTCAATATCTAGTGGCATTTATCATACTGATTATTTCAACATTTGCTGCGTGGTACGAGGGAAGTGCTATAAGGTTTAATTCCTATGAGTGGAGATACTCTGCCACTTTTTCAAAGATATTTAACGGGGAAGTTACAAGCAGAGCTGATATATCACAATTAGACCACTTTATATACGCGGCAAAATTCAGCCCTGCTTTTCCTATATTAATGGTAATCAGCCTTTCTTATATTCTAATGGCCGGCAGCTATCTATGGTTAAGAAGAAATACAAAATCATTGATTGTTTCGCATCTAGTTTGGAGCGTATTGTACTTGTTGCTAGGTGTTCTAACCTCAAACTCTCCGACCGTAGGAGGTACTTATTTTACTATTGTTTTAGTAACTATTGGCATTCTTAATTTCGCACTTTCCCTTCGATCCTTTCTGAAGGTTAGAAAGGGAAGTGAAGAGATACGTAATAACGGGATGCTATCCAGCTAACTGTTGCTTTAATGGAATAAGTAATGATAAAAGGGCTTAGAAAATTTTTTCTAAGCCCTTTTAATGTGTGCTCTAGAAGCCGCTTGTCCTGACAAGAGATTACCAATCTTCCTCCTCTTTGACCTTGTTCTTCTGCTGCCCCTCTTTCTTGAAGTTGCGGAGGATGGCTACCATCATGAGGATGATGATGACACCGAAAGGCAATGCGGTAATGGTGGCGATTGCCTGTAGTCCATTAAGTCCACCGCTCAGCAGGAGTACCGTTGCAATTGTGGAGATGAGCAGTCCCCAGGTAATCAGGACGTTATTTTTCGGATTCAAGTTGCCTGAAGAGGAAAATACGCCAAGAACATAGGTCGCCGAGTTGGCCGAAGTAATGAAGAAGATGCCAATCAGGATCAGGGCGGCCAAGTTCATGATGAATCCTAGTGGCAACTGTTCCAGTACAAGATACAAACCGACTTCCGGCGTCTCTGCGATATCCGATGCAAAGTTTGTCTGGCCCGTCAATTCCATATGGAGGCCGGTGCCGCCGAACACGACGAACCAAAGGATGGTTACCACCGTAGGGACAACCAGCACGCCGAACATGAATTCACCGAGTGTCCGCCCTTTGGAAACCCGTGCAATGAATGTGCCGACAAACGGGCTCCAGGAAATGATCCATGCCCAGTAAAAAAGCGTCCATGTTCCCATCCACTCATTATCTGTGTATGGGGTTGTGTTGAAAGTCATCTCGAAAAAACTGGAGCCGTACTGCCCGATAGTCTTGGAGACATGCTCGATCAAAAAGACGGTCGGCCCGACGATTAGGACGGTGAGGAGCAGAACTCCTGCGAGTCCGAGGTTGGAGATGCTTAGATATTTCATCCCTTTATCCAAGCCGGAAACAGCGGAAATCAAGAAGATGGCTGTTACCACTCCGACAATGATCAGCTGTGTCCATGCATTATTGGGTGTACCGAATACGTGGGACAGCCCGCTGCCAAACTGCATAGTGCTTAAGCCGAAGGACGTAGCAATCCCCACTGTCGTGGCGACGATGGCGACAATATCTATCAGCTTGCCCGGCCATTTGTGGACATGCTCGCCTATCAATGGATAGAAGGAGGAGCTGACCAATCCAGGCAGGTCTTTCCTATACTTGGCGAAAGCCAGGCCAAGCGCCACTACAGCATATATGGCCCATGGGTGGAATCCCCAGTGGAATACACTGATGAGAAGCCCCCTTTCTGCAGCTTCCTGTGTTCCGGCCTCTGTTCCGGCAGGAGGATTGGCAAAGTGGGACAATGGTTCACCAATTCCCCAGAACACGAGTCCCACGCCCATCCCGGCGGCAAACAGCATGCCGATCCAGGCAAAATAGGAATATTCCGGTTCATCATCTTTATCCCCCAACTTCATCCGGCGATAGGGTCCGATGCCTAAGTATAAGCAGAACCCGATATATAGAGCCGTCGAGATCACATAGAACCAGCCTAGGTTCTGGGTCATTAAATCCATCAGATTGGTAGTAATCCTATTCATTGAATTAGGAGAAATAATCCCCCACACCACCACACTGAAAATCAAGGCGGCGGATACGATAAATACCGATTTGGTTTGAAGTGTATAAAAAATATGTTTCATTGCTGCCAATCACCACGCTCTCTAAGTACTCTTTACCTCTAATAATTTCACTACCACAATGAATGGGCGGGAAAACCTAGGTTGCGAAAGTATTGGCAAAAAGTCATAGAATCCTCAAAATAGGGTGGCAGATCAAGGGGAAGCTGAGGAAGTCCGTTTCATCCGTAGGGGTGCAGGGTATTTCATCTATAGCATATTGATGAAGGAGGATGAGCTGATGTTTCGTATCCTTCCAAGCCGGGATCCTTCCACCATCTGTGTGGAGGTTGAAGGCAAGGCGACCGGAGAAGATGCAGAAAAGATGGATCAGCATGTGAAAGAGACATTTGGAGAAAATGAGCCGTTCAATATTCTGGCGATCATCAAGCATATAGAAGGAACCACTTTACAGGGTCTGATGAAAGGGCCAAAAGTAGATGCCAAGCGCTGGGACCAGTTCCGTAAATTCGCAGTGGTCAGCGAGAAGAAATGGATAGAAACTTCCGTGAAAATTGGTGACATATTGCCGGGGGTCACTACCAAGCATTTTGGCAAAAATGAACTGGAAGAAGCGTGGGATTGGATCAAGCGATAGGAGAAGAGGCTTCCGTCCGTAATGTGAACAGACGGAAGCCTCCTTCTAGTTGTAAAAGGCCCTTTGGACATGGAGTCAACTTTACCGTTGCATCGGGGGGCACAATACATACGATGCTTGGGTTTGTTAATCGACTTTTTTAATTGGCCAGAAGAGGACCCTCCGAGAATAGGCATAGTGCAACATCATCCGGCTGACTGTACTCTCTGGAGGAAGAAAAGGCAAAAGGCCCTGTTTTTCGATGACTGCTTCTGCATCAGTTACCTCCCATGGCCGGTGATGGATACCGATAGAGAAGACGGAATTCTTCACCTGGGTCCATAGGTAATAGCGTTCGAGGAGCCAGTTGTCGATCGTTCCCTTTTCCGGACGGAAGATTTCGGAAGACGGGCGGTACTTTCCTTTGAAAGCAGCATCACGGCTGCCATGCCTTTTGCTTTGATAATGGAACCATTCCCCTTTTCTTTTCATGCTCATATTGGCGAAGAAGTAGGGAAGTGTTCCCGCTCTGGCGCCGAGGACGGGAAGGATTTTGCTGGCGTCCAGGCTGAAAAAATAGATGCCTGGAATGCCATTTCTTTTTACATAGGTACGGACATTCAGTTCTAGAAACCGTTTGATATATGGGAAGGACGGGAGCATGCGCATCCGCATATCGCTGATCTTGAATGGAATGATGGAGACCCATGCCTCGCCATCATACGTGTCCAGTTCCATCTGATCCGGAATGTGGCTGCGGATGTCCTCGGGGCTGACAGGCAGATGCATGAAGAGCAGGTGGTCCCATTTCTGGGTTATCATCCATGGGCCATGGGGGAAGGGGCTCACGCGGTGGTCTGTTTCTCTAAGTATATCTGTATACATGATAGCTCGCTCCTTTGATATTCAGCTATAGTATAGGAAAAGGCCCGGGAATCTATCCAGGGCCTTTTTTAGCTTTTATTTATGGTTTTTGTTTTGTTTAGGGCTTGTATCATTTTCGCGTTGCGGGCTGATGTCCTGTTCCGGGTCTTTCTTTTTCATTTCCTGTTCCGGTGAATCATAATTATGCTTCTTCTCATTGTTGTCTGCCATGGTATTACCACCTTTCTGTTTAGGAAAAAGAGTTGTAAATGGTTCTTACTTTGTCCATATCCCTTTCAAGGATCACTTAAACATGTTTCGATTTTTACCCCGAGTTTAATGTGCATTCCTGTGGGTATAGAAAAAGGAGTCAGGCCCTATAACTCAGAAAAGGGAAAATAAAGGAGGGATCGATGCACAGATCGGAAATCTGATGGTGTCGAAACCCGGGAGAGTTTTTCAAAAATATTTTTCAGAAAGGTGATGTTTTATGTTTACACATAAAAAAGAACTGCAATTCCATGCCAAACCTGAACGTCCGGATCCAGTCTATGCCAAGAAGCTGCAGGAAATTCTCGGCGGGCAATTTGGAGAAATCTCCGTTGCTATGCAATACCTGTTCCAGGGCTGGAATACAAGAGGGAATGAGAAATATAAAGACCTGATCATGGATACAGGTGCAGAAGAGCTCGGCCACGTGGAAATGATTGCGACCATGATTGCCAGACTGCTTGATAAAGCACCTGTAAAAGATCAGGAAGAAGCGGCGAAAGATCCGGTAATCGGTGCGATCATGGGAGATATGAATCCACAGCACGCCATCGTCAATGGCTTGGGCGCCGCTCCAAAGGATTCCAATGGAAACGCATGGAATGCAGACTATATTGTTTCCAGCGGCAATTTAATCGCAGACCTCCGTGCAAATGTGAATGCTGAATCCCAAGGCCGTCTGCAGGTTGCCCGTTTGTATGAAATGACCGATGACCGTGGAGTAAGGGAAATGCTATCCTTCTTACTTGCTCGTGACACCATGCATCAGAACCAGTGGATTGCTGCGTTACGAGAACTGGAGGAGAAGGAAGGTGTTGTTACTCCATCCACAGTTCCAGCCGAATGGGAAGCTACCGAATTCTCCCATCAGCTCATCAATTTCTCCGAGGGGGAAGACAGTGCTCACCTCGACTGGATGGGGAAAGAAGCTCCGGACGGCAAAAAGTTCGAATACGCCAGCAAGCCGGCAGCCCATGCGGAGAAGCCGAAGCTGGATCCGGCACCACCATATATGCACAATACCCCTCCGTTTAATGAGAAATAATAGGTTAAATCAGAAAGGCTGCCTCCATGGTTGGAGGCAGCCTTTTCAAATTTTCATCGGCTTTGCATTAAATTTTTTAAAAAGCTGCACTCACTATGAATGGGAGCCATTTCTCGTTTTCTTTTGATTTCCTATGACAAAGTTTTGGATAAACTCCAGTTGTTCTTCTGTTGGTTTCGTCTCTCTTACTTCGGTGAATCGGGCAACAGCTTCGTCCACGATCACTTCCTGCCCCACCATCTCTCCGATGCTTAAGAGATCGTCCAAAAAGCTCTGCATCTCCTTATGGTTTTTCGGGTCCTGATGGCCTGTGACATAGCAATCTACTTCATATTTTCTTATTTTACTCACCAGCAGGCTTAGTTTGTCCAAATCATAGCTCCATTCGCCGCTGTAGAAATCCTGATAGATGCAGTCTCCCAGAAACATCACTTTCTCTTCGGGAACATAGACGATCGATGAGTCGGGTGCATGTTCCCCTCCGGCATGTTCCACCACACAGGTGATGCCGCCGAGGTTTATTTCCATCCTGTCGTTGAAGGTGACTTCCGGTGCCTTCAACTCCAACTCATCACGGACAGGCATTTCCCTCTTGATCATATCCCGGCAGAATTCAATCTCCTCTCCCGTCACCACCCGCTCATCCAAGGATGCATCATCCCAATTCAGGGTCTTCAGATGATCTATTTTCTGCTTTGTATCCTCATGGCTGATCGATAATAAGTCCATTGTCTTCATGCCGAAGATATGGTCCCAATGCCAGTGGGTAAGGACCAGAAATGTTGCCGGTGCTACCTCCAAGTTTTGAACTTCTTCAAGAAAATCAGCTGCATGGGCAGGGGAGTTTCCTGAATCAACCACGAGGCTGTATGTATCCCCCGAAATCAAACCGAGTGCCGGTCGGTCCGTTTCTCCATATGGGGGCATATAGTGGACTCGTTCTGTCAGTTTTTTCAACATATAATAATACCCTTCTTCCTACTAATAAAATATCGAATACGAAAGCGAAACATCACCGGCTGATGACAGAAAATCTGGATAAAAATGGTGCCTTCTACGTTTAGCCCGCCAGTATATGGGAATAGCATAGTAAGCCCGGCGATGGAAGTCAAGGGCGAGCACATCGGACGCATTTCTATTATCATCAAAAGGAGGAATGACAACATGGAACATGGAAAAGCGCTTGCGATTAAAGGGCTGCTTACACTGGTAGCACTGTATATTGTACTTGGAATTGGATTTGGAATGTCCTTCTGGAACGTGCTGATCACCACCATCGTTCTCGGGGTCATCTCCTATTTCGCGGGGGATCTTGGAGTCCTTCCGAAAAACGGAAATATGATGGCGACCGTCTCGGATCTTGGGTTGACATTCATTGTGGTATGGCTGATGGGAATGCTGCTTACTAGTATGGACTTCGGTACCATGGCAGGAGCCGCGTTGATTTCTGCGCTGGTGATTGCAGCGGCAGAGTATTTCTTCCACATTTATATTACCAGAAACGGTCCTGTAGGCCATAACCGTTATACAACTTCCCATTAATAGATGGAAGAGAAACGGCCTCCTGATAGGTTCGGATTAAACCATCGGGGATACTAATCATATGTCGGTTAGTATCCCTTTTTTGTCTGTCCATATTGCTGGCCGGGTGCAACGTGCAGTCCGGGTGACTTCATGCTTGTATATTCATCCGGTTTTTGAAACGGGTAAGCATTTTGGCTTGTGCTGCAAAGCTTCCCCTGTATGGCCACAAAAATAATAGCCCAGTGGTATAGCCGGGCTATCGCTTCTTTTTCATTTCTTCGTCATTGGTTTCCTCGGAAAATTCTGTTTGCAGCTGTCCTCTGTGCACTTCTCCTCGTTCCTTCTCCCGGTCATCCTCCGAAAGCAGCACTTTTTCCTGCATATAAATATGGAAAAGTGCTTCACTGATGGCGATAAAGAAACCGATGAACAATGCTGCGGTTAATACAGGGAATCCTTGATCCACGAACATCATGCTGAGAATCCAGACGGCGAGGGCGGAGAGCCCGAAATCGGCGATGGAGGCGATGGTATTACCATACCGGGGCAGTATGAATAAATCCCCAATGAGATAAGCTGCACCAGTAATCAGGATACTCATCCAGAAGATTTCGCCCAGACTGGCAGCTTCAAAAATTGTCAAGATGGAGTAGAGGACGGTTGCTGTAATCACAAACTTAATCAATAAAGCCAATAGATGTCTCATACATTCCAGCCCTTTCATTTTTCATATTCTTTTATAGGATGTGATTTTTTCATGGTAATATTCCGGAGATGCCTCGGTGGTTTAAAGAGCGGGGGCGGATGGGAATTAGACTATTGAATAACTTTCGATTTAAAGGAGGTACTATCATGTCCATCTCAGGGTTGAACACGTTGAAGAAAGGCCAACATTATACGGCGAAAGAACTGGACAGTTTTGTCAGTACGACAGAAGCAGTGGTGCTCTCCAATAATGATAACCAGCTGTTTACCGATCCAGAGCGGGAATATAAGGTGACACATGAATTCAACGGCTTTTTTGAACACTCCATGGAAGATGCGGAGAAGCACTTCCGCGAGAAAAAAGCATATGTAGTGGAGAAAGTGTAAGAGATAGGTTACATTTTAAACCGAAAAGATGATGTCGTCATATAAGGAAGAGCAGGCGCTGATAGGCCTGCTCTTTTTAATTTGGAGAAAGAATCAGCAGGAGGGGCGGGAAATCGGCGGTAGAGATGGAATATCAGCAGGAGGTGCAGGAAATCAGCGGTAGAGCTTTTTATCAGCAGGACGCACGGGAAATCAGCGGTAGAGATGGATTATCAGCAGGTCACGCGGGAAATCATCCGGAGAGCTGTTATATCGGCAGGACGTACGGGAAATCGTCGGCAGAGCAAGATTATCGGCAGGAGGGGCGAGAAATCAGCGGTAGAGCTATTTTATCAGCAGGAGGCACGGGAAATCGCCGGCAGAGCAGGATTATCAGCAGGACACACAGGAAACCAGCAGAACCGCAAATTGATCGGCAGTCCGTCCCATGGGCTGCCGATTCTTGTTTACATATATTTCTCCCCCTTGAATGGAGCTGAATATAAATAACCGGCTATTATGGTGGATTTATCAGATAAAGGCTGTTAAAAAGCATTACCGGTAAGCATAAGGACAGCCCTTTTCCTATTAAGCTATACTAATCATTAAATAATTCATATCAAATTGAGATTGTTTTTAGCTTAAATCCATATTGTAAAGATGAATGAATAATCTTATAATTTAAAGTAGATTGAATCAGGCAGAATTTTATGAACGGGGGTATTAATGATGAAGTACCATCAACTACCAGAAGCTCAAGGCCTTTACCGCCCTGAATTTGAACACGATGCGTGTGGCATCGGCTTGTATGCAGAGATGAACGGGAAGCAAACACATGAAATTGTCCAAAAGGGACTCGAGATGCTTTGCCGTCTGGATCACCGCGGTGGCCAGGGGAGCGATCCTTTGACAGGGGATGGCGCCGGATTGATGGTCCAGCTTCCGGATCAGTATTTCCGGAAGGTGCTGGATGACATGGAATTGCCGGAAAAAGGCCGTTATGGCGTTGGGATGATCTTCTTCTCCCAGGATGATAAGGGCCGGGAGGAAATGGAAGAGACGATCAATGCGTTCATTGAACAGGAAGGGCAGACGGTGCTTGGATGGAGAACGGTTCCGGTAAACCCGGAAGTGCTCGGTGAGGAAGGGCGCAAGAGCTGCCCGACAGTCCGCCAGGTGTTCATTGGTGCCGATGCTTCTATAAAGGAAGAAATTGCATTTGAACGGAAATTATATATTATCCGCAAGCAGGCGGAAAATGCAGCAAGGGAAAGGGAGGAGCGTTTCTATTTCACCAGCCTTTCCACTCAAACAATTGTTTATAAGGGACTGCTGACACCGGAACAGGTCGATGCATTCTATGTCGATCTGCAGGATGAGGATTTTGTATCAGCCTTCTCGCTGGTGCATTCACGTTTCAGTACGAACACATTTCCGAGCTGGGAGAGGGCGCATCCCAACCGCTACCTCATGCACAATGGGGAGATCAACACATTGACCGGCAATGTCAACTGGATGCGTGCCCGGGAAGAACAGCTTGTTTCGGAAGCATTCGGGGATGATCTGGATAAAGTCTTCCCGATTCTCGACCCCGATGGAAGTGACTCTTCCATTCTGGATAATGCACTGGAATTCTTTGTGCTGGCCGGCAGAAGACCTGCCCATGCCGCCATGATGATGATTCCGGAACCGTGGGTGAAGAACCCGCATATGTCCAAAGAAAAGAAAGCTTTCTATGAATACCACAGCACGCTGATGGAGCCGTGGGACGGACCTACTGCCATTTCCTTCACGGATGGAAGGCAAATTGGCGCCATCCTTGACCGGAATGGTCTTCGTCCTGCCAGGTATTATGTGACGAAAGATGATTATCTTATTTTCTCTTCTGAAGTCGGTGTCGTCGATGTGGAAGAGGAAAATATCCTTTATAAAGACAGACTGAGCCCTGGGAAAATGCTGCTATTGGATTTGGAAGAGGGCCGCATCATTTCCGATGAGGAAATCAAAAACGAAATGGCAGGAGAAAAACCGTATCAGGAATGGCTGGACAATCAGCTGATCGAAGTGGAAAAGGAAGTGGAAGACAAGGCGGAACAGCCTTTTGAGGATCTTTTAAAACGGCAGAAAGCATTCGGCTATACGTATGAAGACGTCCAGAAATACCTGGTGCCTATGGTCAGTGAGAAGAAGGACCCGATCGGCGCCATGGGGAATGATGTGCCATTGGCCGTGTTATCGGATCGCCCGCAATCCCTGTTCTCTTACTTCAAGCAGCTGTTCGCCCAGGTGACGAACCCTCCGATTGATGCCTACCGTGAACAGCTTGTAACGTCGACCATGACGCTGCTGGGGGCGGAAGGGAATATCCTGCATCCGGATGAGGCCAATTGCCGCCGGCTAAAGCTTGATACACCGGTGCTTTCGAATCAGCAGCTCAACCAGCTGAAGCAGGATTACTATCAAGGTTTCCGCTCCGAAACAATACCTGCTCTGTTCCAAAGTGATTTGGAAGAAGCGCTGGAAAAACTGTTCCAAACGGCGGAGGAGGCGATTGAACGTGGTGTAAGCCTGCTAATCCTTTCCGACAAGGACATGGATGCCCGCAGCACTGCGATACCTTCCCTATTGGCGGTAAGTGCGCTGCATCAGCATCTTATCCGGAAGGGAACCAGGACGAAGGTAAGTATTATCGCAGAGAGCGGGGAGGCAAGGGAAGTGCATCATTTCGCCGCTTTGATCGGCTATGGGGCAGATGCCGTCCATCCGTATCTTGCCTATGCGACCATCCATCAGGCGATCAACGAGCAGATGCTGCATGAAAGCTATCCGGAGGCAGTGGAGAATTATATCCACGGAATTACCGAGGGCGTGGTAAAGGTGATGTCCAAAATGGGCATTTCCACCGTACAGAGCTATCGTGGTGCACAGATTTTTGAAGCCGTGGGAATCAGCAAAGATGTCATTGACCGTTATTTTACCGGCACAGCCTCCCAGATCGGCGGAATCGGACTCGAGACCATCGCGGAAGAAGCCAGAAAGCGGCATCAGCAGGCATATGCTGATGATGTCGACGGGACATTGGATTCCGGAAGTGACTTCCAATGGAGGAAGACAGGGGAGCATCATGCCTTTAATCCGACAACCATCCATAAGCTCCAGTGGGCTTGCCGGAGAGGAGATTACGACCTCTTCAAGGAATATTCCAAAGCAGCGAATGAGGAGCGGCTCAGTTTCTTAAGAAACTTGTTCAGCTTTAGGAAGAAAGAACAAGCGCTGCCGCTGGAAGAAGTGGAGTCAGCCGATTCCATCGTGAAGCGCTTTAAGACTGGTGCCATGTCGTTTGGCTCATTGAGTCAGGAGGCACATGAGGCACTTGCTGTAGCCATGAACCGTATCGGTGGAAAAAGCAACAGCGGTGAGGGCGGTGAAGATCCGAAGCGTTTCATTCCGGATGCTAATGGGGATTTGCGCAGAAGTTCCATTAAACAGATTGCTTCCGGCCGGTTTGGTGTGAACAGCCATTACCTGGTCAATGCAGATGAGCTGCAGATCAAGATGGCCCAGGGCGCCAAACCGGGGGAAGGCGGACAGCTGCCAGGGACCAAAGTATATCCATGGGTGGCAGAGGTTCGAGGTTCGACTCCTGGTGTGGGGCTCATCTCTCCACCGCCGCATCATGATATCTATTCCATCGAAGACCTGGCACAACTGATCCATGATCTGAAAAATGCCAACCGCGATGCCAGGATCAGCGTCAAGCTGGTTGCCAAGGCGGGAATCGGTACCATTGCTGCAGGGGTGGCAAAAGGTTCTGCCGATGTCATCTCGGTCAGCGGGTATGACGGGGGAACAGGTGCCTCTCCGAAAACAAGTATCAAGCATACCGGGCTGCCATGGGAGCTGGGGCTCTCTGAAACCCATCAGACGCTTATGTTGAACGGTTTGCGAGACCGGGTGGTTCTGGAAACGGATGGAAAGCTGATGACCGGTAAAGATGTTGTCATGGCTGCTCTGCTGGGAGCCGAGGAATATGGATTTGCCACCGCTCCGCTCGTCGTTCTCGGCTGTGTGATGATGAGGCTTTGCCATGTGGATACATGTCCGGTGGGGGTTGCTACCCAAAATCCGGATCTCCGGAAGAAGTTCATGGGGGATCCAGATCATGTGGTGAATTTCATGTACTATATTGCAGAAGAGGTACGTGAAATCATGGCTGAGCTCGGCTTCCGGACGATGGATGAAATGGTCGGGCGCACGGATGTGCTGGAAGTGAGCGACCGGGCGAAAAATCACTGGAAAGCAGGATCCCTGGATCTTTCCACCATCCTGTTCCAGGCGGAAGGCCCAAGGACCCACAAGACCAGCCAGGACCATAAGCTGGAGGAGTCGCTGGATATGAGGGAGCTGCTTCCTGCTGTACAGGAGGCCATCGAAAATCAGGAGCGTGTCGATCTGGCACTGGAAATCACCAATACAGACCGGGTGACCGGAACGATTGTGGGAAGCGAGATTTCCAAGCGCTATCATGCTGAAGGGCTTCCAGAAGATACGATCACCCTACGGTTCCACGGATCTGCCGGACAGAGTTTCGGCGCCTATGTACCTAAAGGGATGTCCATGCTCCTTACCGGTGATGCCAATGACTATGTCGGCAAAGGGTTATCCGGTGGTAAGATTGTCGTCAATTCACCGGAACAGGCGAGGCCGTATGAATCGGATAATGTCATTATCGGCAATGTCGCCTTTTACGGAGCAACAGATGGTGAGGCCTATATCAATGGATATGCCGGGGAACGTTTTGCCGTCAGAAACAGCGGAGCCGATCTGGTTGTAGAAGGAATCGGGGACCATGGCTGTGAATATATGACCGGCGGCCGTGTAGTGGTTCTTGGAAATGTCGGCAAGAACTTCGCAGCAGGCATGTCCGGCGGCACCGCCTATGTGCTGGCAGATGATTCTGCGGAGTTCCAGACGCTTTGCAACACGGAAATGATTGAATTTGAACAGCTGGAGGCTGCTGAAGAAATAGAAGAAGTGAAAGAGATGATCAGCCGCCATCATGCCTATACAGACAGCCAGAAGGCATCATTGGTGCTGGATAACTGGGAAGAGGTCCAGCAGAAGTTCGTGAAAGTAATTCCGAAAGATTATAAAGCAATGCTTGCCAGAATCGAAGTGTATAAGAAACAAGGCTTGAAAGAGGAGGAAGCAGCTATGCATGCCTTCCAGGAAAAGAAACAGAAGAAGGCAGCCGATGCCCCGAAGAAAGATGAGAAATTAGTGGCTTTATGAAAGGAAAGGAGAGCGTAAAAAAATGGGGAAACTTACAGGATTTATCGACTACAAGCGGGAAAACAAAGAGGAACGCGACCCCGCCCAACGGATACAGGACTGGCAGGAATATGATGCTCCTTTCTCTGATGAAGTGTTAAGCAGACAAGGGGCAAGGTGCATGGATTGTGGTACTCCTTTCTGCCAGATGGGGGAAGAGATCCATGGAGCCACTTCCGGCTGTCCGATCTATAATCTGATTCCGGAATGGAATGACCTGGTTTATAAGGGCCAGTGGAAAGAGGCATTGAACCGGCTGATGAAGACCAATAACTTCCCGGAATTCACCGGGAGGGTCTGCCCGGCCCCTTGTGAAGGCTCTTGTACCGTAGCGATCAATGATCCGGCGGTCACCATCAAGAGCATTGAACGCACCATCATTGATAAAGGGTTTGAAAACGGCTGGATTACCCCAAGGGTTCCAAAGGAGCGGACGGGCAAAACGGTAGCCATCATCGGTTCCGGCCCCGCCGGACTTGCGGCTGCCGACCAGCTGAATCAGGCCGGGCATACAGTAACTGTATATGAACGGGATGACCGTGCCGGTGGTTTGTTGACCTATGGCATTCCGAATATGAAGCTGGAAAAGGATGTAGTGGAACGCCGGATCCGCCTGCTCGAGCAGGAGGGGATTGATTTTATCCTGAACACCGAGGTAGGCAAGGATATTTCGGCAGAGGAGCTGAAGCATACCTATGATGCAGTGCTTCTCTGTACCGGGGCGCAAAAGCAGCGGGATCTTGTGATCGAAGGAAGAGAAGCGGATGGTGTCCATTTTGCGATGGATTATTTGAAGGGATCCACCAAAAAGCTGCTCGGGTCGGAAGTGGATGGTGAGCAGTCGATCGATGCAGAAGGGAAGGATGTCATTGTCATCGGTGGCGGTGACACAGGGGCTGACTGCATTGCCACTGCTCTAAGGCAGAACTGCAAAAGCATTGTCCAATTCGGCAAACACCCGAAACTTCCGCTGGTGCGTACGGAAGCCAATATGTGGCCGCAATATCCGAATGTGTTCAGCATCGAGTATGCCCATAAGGAAGCAACGGCGAAATTCGGAGAGGATCCGAGGCAATATTCCATCCAGACGAAACGGTTTGTCAAAGATGAGCAAGGCAATTTGAAGGAATTGCATACCGTGGAGATGGAGAAAGTCCAGGACGAAAACGGGCAAATGGCTTACAGGGAAATCCCTGGTACGGAAAAAGTATGGCCTGCCCAGCTGGTATTCATTGCCATCGGTTTCGAAGGCCCTGAGCAGGAAGTGCTGGACAGCTTTGGTGTAGAAACATTCAACCAAAAGGCTGATGCCAAATACGGCAAGTTCGAAACAAGCGAAGCAAATGTATTCGCAGCAGGTGACGCTCGACGCGGCCAGAGCCTGATCGTATGGGCGATTAATGAAGGGCGTGAGCTGGCACATAAGGTTGATGAACATTTGATGGGAAGCACGGTTTTGCCGTCTTATCTGGAAGTTTGACCAAAAGGCCCGGCCACTCTAGTAGAAAGAATAAGGCAATAAAAGAATAGTTTAAAAGATGGACATGAAAAAGCGCCAATCTGCCGGGGGATTGGCGCTTTTTCATGTCCATTTGCTTCCGTTTAGGCCGAAGTCAGCTCCTGATCGCCTTCATATACAGCCGTGTACCGATTTCGGCCAGTTCCTGTTCACTTAGGTCATTGTCTTTGATCTGTTGGAAACTCACGGAGGAAACGATTCCGGAAAAAGTGCCTAAAAGGACGGAGGGTGGAACCGCCGAATCAATAATACCTTCCGATTGGCCCTCCTTCAGCAAGGGAATGAAATAGTCGGCGATGGTATCTTCCACTTGTTGAAGTTCCTTTTGTTTACTTTTCAGGAATATCGGGAGTTCTCCCAAAGAAGACAGGAACGATAAAGATAGGGATGAATTCTTTCGTAAAAAGTTCAAGAGACTCCTATAAATAAAAGATTCGATTTGTTCGATTAATGGAAGATCTGTTGAAATCTCTTTCTCAAGATTCTGCAGGAAGCTCGGCAGGTCACCGAAAAGCAGGTGAAAGATAAGATCCTCCTTTGATTTGAAATGTCTATACAGTGTTACTTTCGTAATGCCGACACGGGAGGCTATTTCGTCCATGGACATATCATAATAGCCCTTTTCTTTTATAATGGCTTCCGTGACTTCAAGAATATACGCTTCCCGCTGTTGCTGGATTTGCTTTCTGGAAAATGGCCCTGTCATTAAACTCATTCCTTATCATTGCGTTTTTCGGAGAAGACTCCTATTACATAGATTCATTGCAGTGAAGTGTTTCAACCACATTACTATACGAGTATATATAAATCAAGATACCACATTCTATACCAAAGTAGGAGATTAATGAATTCCATCATTACTTTTGAACCATTTTGACTATCAACCTGTTAAAATATTTGATTTTTAAATTAACAACTAGTTAATATGGTGAACGTAAAGTTAAATAATATACTAGTAGTTTACATTTGTGGGCTATTGGAATCAAGGGAGGATGAACAGTGAAATTGAGAAAAACAATATTAGGATTAGCTACTCTGGCATTGATGTGGACAGGGGCAGTACAGGGATTGCCGGTGGAAGCGCAAGGGAAGCCGGACGTGGCGGGCAGCCAGCAGGCCGTCGATAATGTCCCGGACAGGGATGTGCTGGATATCCAATCAGAGCTGGAACAGAGCATAATGGATGAATACAAGAAAGGCGACTATACGCTAACCGATCCGTTTATTGCGGAAGACCCATTTGGATGGTCACCCCTGACCGCACTTATCCTATTTGAAACGGATGAGCAGTCAAAAGTGACTGTTGAGGTAGAAGGGAAGGACGAACATACCGGAATCAAGCATACTTTCGATGAATTTACAAAGAGACATCAGGTGCCTGTATACGGGCTGTATGCTGGAACGGATAATGTAGTGACCATTACCGTTACCGATAAAGATGGGAACAAGCAATCAAACGAATTGACGATTTCAACCGATCCTTTGCCTGCATCCATTCAGGACATTGAAGTGAAAACGGCGGACCCGGAAAAAATGAAGGACGGGCTCACATTCACGAGCAATATGTTTGCCTTTGATGTGAATGGGGATGTGCGCTGGTACATAAATTCCGATGATTACCAGGAAGCTGCAATTGAGGAACAGAGCTCGATGACGAGGCTGGAAAACGGGAAGTTCCTCGTGCAGACCAATCAGCTTCAGCAGCCTGTTTATTATAAGACCGGCTTGTTTGAAATGGATCTGCTGGGCAAAGTGCACAACATTTATACGGTGAACGGACAGCATCATGATGCAGTGGAGCTTCCAAGTGGCAACATCCTTGCCCTTGCTGAAAGAGAGCATTCCGACACCGTGGAGGATTATGCCGTGGAGATTCATCGGAACTCCGGTCAGATTGTGAATGAGTATGATCTTGGGGAAATTGTTCATATGGAAGATGGGATTGCAAATGAGCAGTATATTCAAGAGACGATCGAAGGATTTAGTGAACTGATGCCTGATGCCTCAGAGGAAGAAATCAAGCAGCGGGCGATCGCTTTCAATAAGAAGGATTACTTGCATGTAAATGCCATTTTCTATAATGAGGAAGATCATTCCATTCTCTTTTCTTCCCGCCATCAAGATGCTGTTGTAAAATTTGATAAAAAGACAGGGGAAGTCATCTGGATTTTAAGTGACCCGGAGAGGGGAGAATGGCCGGAAGAGCTTCAGGATAAACTGCTGACACCTGTAGGGGAAGATTTCCAATGGCAATATGGGCAGCATGCCGTTTCCCAACTGGAGAACGGAAATATCCTTCTTTATGATAATGGGAATGGCCGGACGGAAGATGTGAACGATAATTACTCCCGCGCCGTTGAATATAAGGTCGATAAAGAGAATATGACCGTTGAGCAGGTCTGGAGTTATGGAGAGGAACGTGGAAGTGAAGATTTCACACCGTTTATTTCGGACGCAGATCATCTTGGCGGCAGCAGCTATCTCATGACGTTCGGCGGGCATATTACAAACGATGACGGACAAGTTATTGGGAATCTCTTCTCCCAAATATTGCCTGAGAATTATGTGGAAGGGACCATTGTCGAGGTATTGGGTGACGAAGTCGTGTTTGAGGCAGACCTTGGCTACACCTACCGAACCGAGCGGAATGTATTGTATGTAGAAGAAGATGAATATGAACTTGGCAAACATCATGCCAAACGACTTGGTGAATTCCATGAGACGGAACAGGCAGATATTGATTTTTCACCAGAATCAGCAACGGAGTTAAGCCCATCCGCTGTTGAGTGGAAAGAGATTCAGGATGAAGGAAACCTGTTGGCCTTGAGTGGCAGTATTAAAACCGACTCGGATTCCAATGAGGTGTATGTAGTACTTGACCCGGTAAAAAATGGGGAGTCCTTGGTCTATCTTGCAGGATCCCATGGAAATATTCATGTGCCGATACCGGGGATGGAAGCCAATCCATTTCAGTTGAGCAAAACTGGGATTCCGAATGGGACGTATTCGATAGATATTCTGGTTAGGGATGAAAGTGGCCAGGATTATTATGCCGAGACAGGATATTTCTGGACGGTAAAATAATAGGAAAAGAGCGATCAGCAAGAACCTGGAATGGGTTCGCTGATCGCCTTTTTCTTGTTCAAAACGAGATATAAAAGAAGAACCTGAATGGCCAAATAGTGAAGGAAAGCGGAACGAGCTACCATGATTGTCCGAAATTATAAATGAACATGGATCTTGATGGAGATAAAGGAAAGATAGAGAAAAAAAGAGGACAATCAATTAATGATGTGCGAGATTATACCTCATTTGTATTAAAAGAAGATTTATACATACATCCTATTAACGAAAAGGCATGACTTTATCAAGAAGTAACAATAAAAAACTTTTGGTTCAAGCAAAAAATAGATAAGCCCTTTTGTTGCTATCAGCTGAACACAGTATGGATGAATTTAGTAGAGAAAAAGTAGAAGCATTTCAGCGGCTTCATACAAATTTATCTGTCATTCCAATTCCAAGCGGATATCATTTTTTGCCACTCACCAATCCCATCCAAGTGGCTAACACTTTAAAAAGCTATATACTTTCTAATTGACTAAACGGTTAAGTTTCCTGAAAAATCTCCTTTATTAGTGCAATTGTTCAATAAGTCAGTCGCTTCTTATACACAACTGTCGCTTCAACAAAATAAGGAGATCGTCTAATTGACAGCTAATCTTCGGCGGACGGGAAGTTTAGTTGAAGTGTTTAAATGGTGTTCAACAGTAGGGCCGGAATGTTGAGACATAGATAATCTAATTAAACACTATCATGTTAGGAAGGGACCTCTTCAGCTTTTCATTCATTCGCAGCTAGCGGAAATTTCCAAATCAATATTTATTAGTTGGGAGAAAGAATCCGAATACCATGTTTACTATATTCGTCCACGATATTAGATGGAAGTGAGCTATCAGTAACAATTAGATCAATATCCTGTAGTGGATATACATTGATGTAAGAAGATGTCTCAAATTTCGATGAATCTGCAACTACTACTTTATGTCTTGTACGTGAGATAATTGTTTGAATAACGCCTACCTCATGCATTCTAAAATCTGTTAAACCATGTTCAAGTGATAATCCGTTTACCGTAAGAAAAGCAATATCAATATTAAAATTAGAAAGGATTTCTTCACATTGTTTTCCATATAAAGTGTATTCATCTGGATTAAAAAAGCCGCCGGTGAGTATTACATTGAAATTTTTATTCGTTCCAAGAATAGATAAAATACGAAGATCGTTGGTAATAATAGTTAATCTCTCAAACTTGTCAACAATTACTTTCGCAATTTCAATCGTGGTTGTCCCGCCGTTTAGAGCAATTGCCTGCCCTTCTTCAATTAATTCAATTGCTATTAAGGCAGCTTCTTGTTTTTTTTTCAGGTTTTTGACTTGTCTTTCATAAAAAAGTCTGTTTAGTACGTTATCACTTTTCTGAACTAAAACTGCCCCGCCGTGCACCCGTTTTACTATCCCTTTTTTCTCAAGAACCTCTAAATCCCTCCGTGCAGTATCAATGGAGATATCCAGTAAAGTAGCAAGCTCTGAAGCCTTTACAGCTTTCTGCTGTTTTAAAAAGGATTCAATCATTTGATGTCTTTGCTCCTGTAACATCATGTAATTCTCTCCCATTCCTTAAGATATAATAATCATCATACCATATATTACAAGATAGCAAAATAAAGCAAAATAGAGCATCTTTTAATAGGAGAAGTATATAAAATTAATGAAAATAGTGTAAATTTCTGGTTATGAAACTGTAAAATCTATTGAAAAACAGCAGAAAACGGATTAATCTTGCATTGCAACGCAAAAAGAAACATGCAATATAGATATGAAAAGGGGGGGCAGCGCTTGAAGAAAGATTGAAGCTGTTGTTTAAAAAATAAGAAGGTATAACAGATCATCGTGATTATCTCCAGTGCAATTGTTTTGAATAGCCTTTACAAACACAATACCATTACACGAATGATATTCCCCTAGTCTGATGTGGATCGTATAAAGAAAGGAAATGAAAAATGGGAAACTACTATAATCCAGTAAAGATTAAGACAGATTCTTTAGAGCAACTGGAAAATGTCTTAAACAACCTGAACTCTCAACTGAGTAAGGTTTTACTTTTAACTCGAGGAGGTGATTTTTCTGAATCACAAGCTGCTCACACCTTGAATCGATGTATGGAAAGGTTTGAAGTTAAACAATTAGAGGTGGATATTTCCAATCCGGATATTGAAGACTTATTTGATTATTATAAGCAACTTAAAAGCTACGATTACCAATGCATTGTAGGAATAGGTGGTGGCAGTGTTCTTGATCTTTCGAAATCATTATCAGCATTAAAAAATATGCAAATAGATTCTGTTTCGGCTTTACGTTCGGTCATTGAGCAGAAGCTTTATATAGAAAATCAGGACATCGTACCTTGGATTGGCATACCTACAACTTCAGGTACAGGTTCGGAGGTTACTTGCTGGGCAACCATCTGGGATCGCTCTAACGGAGTTAAATTGTCCGTTGACTGTAAAAAGTTATATGCACATACAGCAATCATTGATCCGACCCTTATGACTTCATTACCTGAGAGTTTAACGGCTTCAACAGCTTTAGATGCATTATGTCATGCTGCCGAGTCTTATTGGTCCAAGCATTCTAATGAAATATCAAGAATTTATTCGCTAGAAGCAATCAGACGCATTATCAACCATTTTGAAAAAGTATTAGATCATCCTAATGAAGTTACATATAGAAATGAAATAGCTTTGGGAAGCTTGTATGCAGGAATGGCATTCAGCAATACAAGGACAACTGCATGCCATTCCATCTCGTATCCTCTCACATTGGAATTAGGAGTTGTTCATGGTATAGCAGCAAGCATGACGTTAGCCAAAGTTATGGAAATAAATGCTGCATCGATTATTGAAAAGGAACGATTAACCAAAGCATTTGGTGTAACCAACTGCGAAGAACTTCAGAAGCAGATCGAGTACTTTCATCAACGGTCAGGTTTCGCAAGCAGGCTTAGAGATTACGATGCGAATGAAGAAACAATAGAAAAGATAGCTGAAAATGCGTTTACCAAAGGTCGAATGGATAACAACCCAGTTACTTTAACGAAAAAGGACGTCAAGGAAATTTTAATGTCTATTTATTAATCAAAAGGAGAGGAAAAAATGAATAAAAAGTTATTAATTACAGTGCTTTTAATTATTACCGCTTTGTTAGCTGCATGTGCTGGAGGAAATGATGACAATAATGCAAAAGCCGATGATGTGATTAAAATGGTTTGGTATCCAAACGAGTCTGGTGAAGATATGAAAGCATCCCGGGATGAAATCGGAAGGATGATTTCAGAGGCGACAGGTAAAGAAGTAGAGCATCAATTAACAACTGATTATGCCATTGCGATTGAAACGTTAGCCAACAACAATGCTGATCTTGCATTCACGGGAGCACAAGCTTATATCGAAGCAAATAAAAGAAATGACGCTGTTCAAACCATAGCAGTAAAATCTGGAGAATCTGGGAGGTTAGAAGATGCTAAATACTATAGCTGGTTGGCTGTCAATGTCGACGAACAGGACAAGTTTAAAGAAAACGGAGATTTTTCACTTGATACGATTGCAAGTACAAAATTTTCATTCGTATCAAACAGCTCTACATCAGGGTTTAAAATTCCATCTTCTACGATCATAGAACATTTCTCCCAACATGAAGAATATGCCGATTTAACACAAGAAGATCTAATGCAAAGCGGACCATTATTCTCACAAGTATTATTTGGCAACTCTCACCAAGGTTCTGCAGTGAATTTATTATCGGGAAATGCAGATGTGGCCGCATTTTGTGACACATGTGTGGATGACTATGTGGAGCTTGTTGAAGGGGAAGAAAATACAGCCGGAGCTGTTTATCGCGTTAAAGATGATGCAGTAGAACCGTTTAATACCGTTGCAGGAAAAGAATTCATATTAATGGAATCGACACCAGTACTGAATGAACCATTTGCAGTGAACATGGAATCACTCGGTCAAGAGGACTTTGATAAAGTTCAAGAAGTATTAACATCGGATGAATTTGCCAACAATGAAAAAATCTTCGCTCCTGAAGATTCAGAACAGACAGCTTTATTCACTAAAGAAGGTAATGAAAGACTAATAGCTGTAGAAGATGAATGGTATGATCCAGTCCGTGAAATGTCCAATTAATACACTTTGAACAATAGGAAGGAAAAGTGTCCACATGAGCATCTTTGTTATGTACACATTTCTTTGTTAAATAAACGAAAAAGGAGTCATTTCGAATGTCTTTGTTACAGGTAGAAGGACTTGATAAATCATATACAGCAGACAAACGAATTTTAAAGAATATTAACTTTGATATAAAAGCAGGAGAATTTGTTTCTGTCATTGGTCCATCAGGTGCTGGTAAATCCACCCTGTTGCGTTGCATAAACAGAATGGTGGAATTTAATGAAGGAAAAATTACGTTTAATCAACATGATGTTGGAAGTTTAAATAAAAAAGAATTAAGGCAATTGCGCACGAATATTGGAATGGTGTTCCAGCATTATAATCTCGTACCCCGGTTGACGGTGATTGAGAATGTACTGCATGGCAGATTTGGTTATAAAACAACTCTGCAGGGACTTCTTGGCAGATATACAGAAGAGGAAAAAGATCGTGCCTTTTATTTGCTAGAGAAACTAGGAATCCATGAACATGCTTATAAGCGCTGTGATCAATTAAGTGGTGGCCAGCAGCAACGGGTAGGTATTTGCAGAGCACTTATCCAAGAGCCGAAACTGGTTCTATGTGATGAACCAATTGCTTCCCTTGATCCGAGTTCTTCTAAGATTATTATGGATCATTTAAAATCGATAAGTGCGGAAATGGGAATTACTTGTTTAGTAAATTTACACCAAGTGGAAGTAGCGCAAACTTATTCCGATCGTATCATAGGTTTGAATAATGGTGAAATTGTATTTAGTGGAACGAGAAGTGAACTTTCTGCAGACCAAATAAACAACATTTATGGTACAGAAACGAAAGATTTAATTATGGCGTAAGGAGCAATAACAGTGAATGAAAAAATGATGCGGAAAAGCAGACGACAGACAGTAATCTTTCTTTTCATTATGATCGTTCTTATCTATATGTCATCAGCTATCACACAGTTTAATTTCATAGATGGAATGTTGACAATACCCAAAGCATTAGGCTGGATGATTTCCAACTTGTTGATTACGCAGGAATCTCTTGCAAAGTTACCATTGATACTGGAAAAACTAAATGAAACCATCTTTATGTCCATTGCTGCGACAACAATAGCAGCAGTTCTTTCCCTCATATTGGGATTATTTGGATCGAAAACAACGAAAATAAATAGCTTCTTAAGTGTGTTTGCTCGTTTTATCGCATCCGTATCAAGAAATATTCCAGTTGTAGCATGGTCGCTGATTCTGCTCCTTTCTTTTGGACAAAATTCAGTGACAGGATTTTTAGCTCTATTCGTTGGAACGGTAGGGTTCTTGACAAGAGCGTTTATCGAATCCATTGATGAAGCGAGCCAAAGTTCTGTTGAGGCATTAACAGCAACGGGTGCAACCTATTTCCACATTGTGAATAAAGCGGTCATTCCACAATGTTTACCACAGATGCTCAGCTGGATATTATTTATGATTGAAACGAACATTAGAAGTGTCACATTGGTAGGTATCCTAACTGGTACTGGAATTGGTTACATATTTGATATGTATTATAAGACCTTGAATTATAATGCTGTAGCACTTGTGACATTATGTATTGTCATTGCCGTCATTATTATAGACCTTATTTCAAACTATATACGGAAGGTGATTCTATAATGGAGGCAACTTATATTAAAAGAAAGAAAGACGGCCGCATTAATATAAAATCGGGCAACAAAGTTGATCAGGTTATAAGATGGACATTGATCCTTTTAACGCTCCTGACAATCGTAGCCTTTATCTTTTTCAACTATGCTGGGCTGGATTTATGGACGGCTATTAAGGAAACAGCTTATAACTTAAAAGTGATGTTTCTTGAGCCTAGATTAAATCATTTAACTTGGGGAGAATTAACCTACCAAGTAGGGGTCACACTTGGCTTAGCCTTTTTATCTACGCTTATAGGGGCGATTATTGCTTTTTTCCTTTCTTTGATGGCTGCAACTAATTTAGCTCCTGAATGGCTATCGAAAATTGTTCGTATATTTGTCGCGATTATTCGAGCTGTGCCCACTGTTTTATGGGTGTTAATCTTTGCGATAGCTGCTGGATTAGGAAGTGAAGCAGCGATTATTGGTATGTTGTTTCATTCTATCGCTTACTTAGTGAAAGCATTTTCTGAAACATTTGAAGAAGTGGATAAAGGAATATTTGAGGCGTTGCAAGCAACAGGTGCCAAGTGGTGGCATGTCGTGAAAAGTGGGGTCTTACCGTCTACTTTCACCTATTTATTGTCTTGGATTTTCTTGCGATTTGAAATCAATTTCGGCGTAGCCGTAGCAATGGGCGCGGCAGCTGGAGCAGGTGGGATAGGGTTTGATCTTTTTATGGCATCTAACTTCTATTTCGATCTGCGCGAGGTTGGATTTGTGACTTACACGATTCTCATTATTGCATTTGCCTTAGAAATTTTTTCAACCCGTTTGAAAAATCGTTACTTCCCAGCCACTTCTGATTAATGTAAGTGTGACTGGAAAATAAATATTAAAATATTTACTTTTTATTGGTAGATATTGTAAAAAATGAGGAACTTGTCTTTTTACAGTATCACATATAAAAAATACTTGTAATAAGGATGAAGCAGAATGATGAACCATTACAAACTTTTAACACCCGGGCCTCTGACTACAACAAGTACGGTTAAAGAGGAAATGCTTATTGACCGTTGTACTTGGGACACTGACTATAAAATAATTACTCAAAAAATCAGGGCTGACCTTCTGGAGTTAGCGGGTGCTTCTAAGGAAGACTATACGGTTGTATTGATGCAGGGAAGTGGCTCATTTGCGGTGGAATCCGTTATGACTTCTGCCATTTCGGATCAGGATAAAGTATTAATTATAACGAATGGTGCATATGGGGATAGAATTGTAAAAACGGCTGAATACATTGGACTGGAATTCAGTGAGTATCGTGTAGCATACAATGAATATCCAAATGAAGATACCATCAGGAACATATTAAGGCAAGACCTGGATATCACGCATATTATGATGGTTCATTGTGAAACAACTACAGGAATTTTAAATCCTCTTGATATGATTTCAAAACTATCGAAGGAATTTGGAAAAACATTAATCATTGATGCCATGAGCAGCTTTGGTGGTATGGAAATCAATGTACCCGACTTGGGAATTGATTATTTAATAAGTAGTGCAAATAAATGCATTCAAGGGGTACCGGGATTTGGTTTTGTGATTGCTGAAACAGAGAAACTTTTAGAATGCGAAGGGAATTCGCGCAGTTTGTCTTTGGATTTATTTGAACAATGGAAGGAAATGGACAGGGATGGAAAATGGCGCTTTACTTCTCCGACACATGTAGTAGCTGCGTTTTCTAAAGCTCTTGATGAATTAGTCGAAGAAGGCGGGATCTCAGCCAGATTTACACGCTACCAAAATAACAATCAGATATTAAGAGAGAGACTGAAAAAGTTAGGTTTTCAGCCCTATTTATCCGAGGAAAAACAATCACCTTTCATTACCGCATTTCTTTTTCCAAATGAACAATTTGATTTTGAAGAATTTTATACGTTTGTGAAGGGAAGAGGCTACGTCCTCTATCCAGGAAAACTAACAGACGAGGATACATTTCGTATCGGGAATATCGGTGAAATTTATCAGGAAGATATGGAAGAATTATGTAATATCATTGAAAAATACGTAGGGGTGATGACAAAATGAACAAAGTAGAAGGCGTGATTTTTGACTGGGCAGGAACAACGGTTGATTTTGGATGTTTTGCACCGGTTAATGCATTTATTAATGTTTTTAAAGAGGCGGGTATAAAAGTGACAATGGAAGAGGCGAGAGCCCCCATGGGACTGCTCAAGATTGATCATATTCGGGCGATACTGAATATGCCTAGGATTTCTGGATTATGGGAAGAGAAGTATGAAAGATTGTCCAGTGAGCAAGATGTAGAGCATTTATATGGTAAATTTAAATCTGCTCTGATGGCTTCGTTATCAACATATACAGATCCTAAGCCAGAGGTAGTTGAAACGGTAAACAGCTTAAGAGAACAAGGGCTGAAAATTGGTTCGACATCAGGGTATACCCAAAAGATGATGGATGTTGTGGTTCCGGAAGCAAAGGAAAAAGGCTATAGTCCAGATTTTTATATAACACCTGATGGAACCAATTCTCTCGGAAGGCCGTATCCGTATATGATTTATCGAAACATGGAGGCATTAAAATTAACAGCAGCCAAGAATGTCATAAAAGTAGGCGATACAATCCCTGATATAGAAGAAGCGAACAATGCAGGGGTTTGGTCAGTAGGCGTTATTATTGGCAGCTCAGAAATGGGGTTAAGCGCAGATGAATTCAATGCGCTGTCTGAAGAAGATCAAGAGAAAGCAATCACTAAAACAAGACAAACCTTTTTACAAAATGGTGCACATTTTACCATCAAATCGATGAGTGAGCTGCCTGCAATAATAGAACAAATCAATCAGCTTAATCAAGGGGACAGGGTGCGTGATCAAGATGGTGGACTGTCAGCATTGCAATATTGAAGGAATATAAACATCGAAATCAGAGGTTTACGAAAGAGGTTAATATGAATATCAGGAAACTTAATAAAGACGATAGAGTACCAATGAAATTATTGTTATTGGCTGATCCCTTCAATGAGATTGTTGAGAACGGTATACAGTTAAAAGAGATATGGTTCGTTTATCAAAAGATTTATAATTAGAATAGGCAATAGATAAAAGGAAGTTTGGAAAAATAAGCAGGTCAACATGAAGCTGACCTGCTTTATCTTTTCTGACTATAACTTGGGGTTATTCTCCAATCATTTGATCTCCTTGATCACGATTGTTTGCTATCCATTCGGCAGCTAATTCTTCAAAGGATGTACCGTTTTCTTCATTTTCATTTATCATCTGTTCAGCTCATCGATGGAAATGCTCCAATTGGATAGAATCTCATATGCTTCCCGGTATTCTTCTTCAATGTCTTTATAGGACAATACATATACATTATCTGGATTGAAATACTCTTCTTGGCCTTCTAAAAACTTCAAATCGTTACGCGCGAAGATGGAATGTGGTCTCCAAGCAGTGAATGCCACAGGCTCTTCATTGTCAATTTTATCTTGTACAACGGAAATCATGGCACCTTCAGTAGAGGGGCTCAATTCAAAGCCATGTTCTTGCATATTTTCACCTTCCATTAATTCCTTGGAAATCTCCACAATACCTACGCCTTCAGAAATGGTATATATTTCGCCGCCATACTTTTCTGCGTTTTGTTTCAGATCTTCTATGGGGTTTTCTTCCACATAAAAAGGTACAAACCAACCAAGTGCAGCATTTTCATAACTTGTTGATACTTTTACTAAATCATCCTCAAACTTCTCCCATCTCGCCGCTTCTGTATATGGCAGCCGTGCATCCATAAAGAAATCGATCTCAAAACCAACCTATCCTCTTAAGAAAATGCGGAAAATGTTTGACATTTTCCGATAACTGTCATAGATTATAATCAAATGAACATTTGAATAAGGTGATAAGAATGAATCGGAAACTTGTAAATAAACCGGAAGCTTCCTCTTGCGACACGTTTCTTTCGGATGAGGAGAAGGTTAAGCAAGTCAAACCGCGGATAGCGGAAGTGAATGGTGTGGAACAGATCTTTAAAGCGCTTGGGGATCCAACCAGGCTGAAAATCACTTATGCCCTCACATTGGAAGACGAACTATGTGTATGTGATATAGCCAATATCCTGGACTGTTCTACAGCAACTGCTTCCCATCATCTGCGTTCGCTTCGGGAGAGAGGCATTGCCAAGTCGCGGAAGGTAGGGAAAATGGTGTTCTATTCCCTTGATGACCACCATGTCCGTCAGCTTGTAGAGATATCGATGACACATGCGAAGGAAGGCGGTCCACATGGAAACAGCTAAACAGACGTACCGATTGGAAGGATTGTCCTGTACGAACTGTGCGGCAAAATTTGAAAAGAATATTCGGGACATCCAGACAGTGGAAGATGTCCAGCTCAATTTCGGCGCTTCCAAAGTGACGGTGGAAGGAGAGGCAAGTGTCCGGCAACTGGAAGAGGCTGGTGCTTTCGATGGAATCAAGGTATATCCGGAAAGGGAGCGCCAACAGCCGAAGGATCCTTTTTGGAAGAAAAGGGAGAATCTGCTGCCGCTGATCTCCCTGCTGTTTACCATTGGAGGAATCCTTGCTGTCGTTCAGGCTGGGGATGAGCATCCACTGGGAATAGGATTATTCATTACAGCCATACTGGTCGGCGGGCTGGACTTGTTCAGAACAGGACTGAAAAACCTATCCCGACTGGAGTTCGATATGCGGACACTGATGACGATCGCCATCATAGGTGCCGCGATCATTGGCGAATGGGCGGAAGCGGCCATTGTCGTCTTTCTGTTTGCTTTGAGTGAGGCATTGGAGGATTACTCCATGGATAAGGCCCGGCAGTCGATCCGGTCCCTGATGGATATCGCTCCAAACAGGGCAACTCTCAGAAGAGACGGCCAACTGATGGAAGTAGATGTCGAGGATGTTCAGATCGGCGATATCATGCTGATCAAGCCTGGAGATAAGCTCGCCATGGACGGGGAAGTGGTGAAGGGTGCCACTTCCATTAACCAAGCAGCCATTACCGGAGAATCGATTCCGGTATACAAGAACCCCGGGGACGAGGTGTTTGCGGGTACGCTCAATGAAGAGGGATCACTGGAAGTCCGGGTTACAAAACGGAGTGAAGACACAACCATTGCCAAAATCATCCACCTGGTGGAAGAGGCACAGGCAGAAAGAGCTCCGTCGCAACAGTTTGTAGATCGATTCGCTAAATACTATACACCCGCCATCATTGTCTTGGCTGCCCTTGTTGCTGTAGTGCCGCCGCTTTTCTTAGGCGGGTCTTGGTCTGAATGGGTATACAGCGGCCTGGCAGTGCTGGTTGTCGGCTGCCCTTGTGCACTCGTCATCTCCACCCCTGTCGCGATTGTAACCGCGATCGGCAATGCTGCCAGAAATGGAGTACTGATTAAAGGTGGTATCCACTTAGAGGAAACCGGTCGCATCCAGGCCATCGCTTTTGATAAAACAGGGACATTGACGGAAGGGAAACCGGAAGTGACCGATATCTTGCCATTAGGGGAAAAATCACCACAGGAGATCTTGGGTATGGCAAAAGCACTGGAAACTTATTCGCGCCACCCGCTTGCTTCCTCCATTATCCGCAGGGCGGAGGAGGAAAACGTGGTGGATTATACGGCAGAGGCTTTCCAGTCCATCACCGGAAAAGGTGCTTCGGCAACCATAGAAGGAATCGATTATTTTATTGGCAGTCCTTCCTTATTTGAAGAGATTCATGCGCCAGTGGAAGCCCATGCAGAACAAATCGGCAGCTTGCAGGCCGAGGGGAAGACCGTGATGCTTATTGGAACGAGGGAGGAAATAACAGGCATCATTGCGGTGGCCGATAAGGTGAGACATACCAGCCGCACGATCATCGAGAAGCTCCATGCGTTAGGTATCAGGAAGACAGTAATGCTGACCGGAGATAATCAAGCTGCCGGCAACGCGATAGGAGAGCAGCTTGGCATGACCGATACGAAGGCAGAATTGCTGCCGCAGGATAAGCTGTCAGCTGTCAAAGAAATACGGCAATCATATGGCAACACGGCAATGGTAGGAGATGGAGTGAACGACGCTCCTGCGCTGGCTGCTGCGACAGTTGGTATTGCCATGGGGGGAGCCGGTACGGATACGGCACTTGAGACGGCGGACATTGCCTTGATGGCGGATGATCTGGAGAAATTGCCATATACCGTTTCCCTCAGCAGACAGGCATTAACGATCATCAAGCAGAATATCATTTTTGCGCTTGGTATTAAGGTGGTTGCACTTCTGCTGGTGGTTCCTGGCTGGCTGACATTGTGGATTGCGATTCTCGCCGATGTGGGGGCCACACTGGCGGTTGTGTTGAATTCAATGCGATTGATGAAAAACGGTGAATAAAATGATTGTGTGCTAGGACAAAAGTGTTTAATCAAAAGAAAAAGCTGAATGAGCTAGAAATCTAGTTTAGTGGGAATAGCCGCTTCGGAAACCGAAGTGTATTTCCGGAGTGGTTTATACCCACTCATTTAGTTGGTCCGGTTTATCTGCTAACTGGGCTGCCCACAGCTAACCCTCAACTCCTAGCCACTGTTGCCCGCAAGTATTTGACAATTACCAATTCAATGATATATTGAAGGTAATACCATTCGAATAAGTGAAACTTCCACTGGGGGAACCTTGTTACAAGGTTGAGATTAAAGTGTACTTTAAGACCCTTTGAACCTGATCTGGCTTATACCAGCGTAGGGAAGTGGGGCATGGGATACGTCTATTCATAAACCAGTATATTCAGCCTCCACTTCCTGTCTTCAGGGAGGGAGGTTTTTCTATGCAATGGAAAATTGAAGGAGGTTTATGATGAGATTTTCAGAGGAATTAAGAAAAGAGGCAAACCCTATTTGGGAAGCGAGCTTCAGCCACCCGTTCATCAAAGAATTAGGAGAAGGAACACTTCCACTTGAGTGCTTCCGCTATTATGTCATGCAGGATGCCTATTATTTGTCCCATTTTGCCAAAGCACAGTCAATCGGGGCAGCGAAAGCGCAGGACTTTTATACGACAAGCAGGATGGCATCCCATGCACAGGGGTCCTATGAAGCGGAGATGGGTCTGCATGAAACTTTTTATAAGATGCTTAAGATAACGGATCAGGAACAGGAGAATTTCATTCCGGCGCCCACTGCCTATGCATATACATCACATCTGCACAGGGCAAGCTATAACGGCCATCTCGGCGATATCATTGCAGCGATTCTGCCGTGCTACTGGCTCTACTATGAAATTGGTGAACGCTTAAAGGGCTCCAAACCGGAAGAACCTGTCTATCAGAAGTGGATGGATGCTTACGGGAGCGATTGGTTCAAAGAATCAGTGATGGAGCAAATCGATCGGTTGGATGCGATTGCCGAAGAGGTAACCAAGCAGGACCGTGCCAGGATGAAAGAACATTTTATGATCAGCAGCCAATATGAATACTCCTTCTGGGAAATGGCCTATAGAATGGAGAACTGGCCAATTGCTGTTGAGTCTGTAAAAAGCTGAGGGACCACATGCGAAAGAAAATCATCGATGCCCATATTCATCTGGATGCATACCGGGAGGAAGACCGTGCCGCTATTCTTCAGGAAGCTGAAGATGATGGAATCGATCGGTTGATATCGGTCTCCAGTGGCCTTGCCTCCTCTCGTGTGAATCTAGCTTTATCTAAAGAGTATCCACAGGTTCTGACGGCATTTGGCTATCATCCCGAACAGCCATTGCCACCAGAAGAAGAGCTGGCCGACTTGCTTCAGTTTATCAGACAGAACAGTGAAGAGATGTCCGCGGTGGGGGAGGTGGGTCTTCCTTATTATCTGATTAAGGATGACCCGTCACTGCCCCTCGAACCATATATTGAACTGTTGGAAGCGTTCATCCAGCTCGCCAGTGAGCTGGATGCCCCATTGGCTCTGCATGCTGTTTATGAAGACGCTCCACTTGTCTGCGGCCTGTTGGAGAAGCATTCCATCCAGGATGCCCATTTCCACTGGTTCAAGGGAGATGACAAAACCGTCGAGCGAATGAAGCAGAATGGTTATTATATTTCCGTTACACCTGATGTTTTATATAAACCAAAGATTCAAAAGCTGGCACGGGATTATCCATTGGATCAAATGATGGTGGAAACGGACGGTCCCTGGCCGTTCGAGGGGCCGTTTCTGCATCAAGTGACCCATCCAAAGATGATTCACCAATCTGTAGATAGAATTGCTGCGCTGAAAGGGCGGGCGGTCTCGTCCGTCTATAGGCAGCTATATGCCAACACGACTCGATTCTACCGGATTTCCTGATGAACCTGCACCTTCTCCTGGTTTGCCCTGACATGCGACACTCCCGCTGGGACCATGTTACAATTGGAACTAATCAACCAGAACCGGAAAAATGCGGCTGGTATCATATGAAGCTCTATTATTCACATATTATATGCAGAAGTCGTATTTCCACTTTTAACGAACAGGACTTAGAGTTGCTTTCGTTATGAATCTCAGAAGAGTAGGAGGAGTCCGACATGATATCCAGAGAAGTAATGGAGAAATATGAGCAAAGATTTCCGGAATTAGCAAAGATTCAAAGAAAGGAACCGGTCCTCTGGCTGAATCAGCAGCTGGAAGGGGTCAGTAAACTTGAGGCTTCTGTCACCAAGGACGACATTTATGAAGCCGAACGCCTGTGGGAGAGGTTTGCCTCATTTATCAAAAAGGCCTTCCCAGAAACTGAGCCGGCAGGTGGCATCATCGAATCGCCGCTGACTGCGATACCCGGCATCCAGGATGCACTTACCGATTTATATGACACGCCTCTCCCAGGCCAATTGTATGTGAAAGGGGATCATTCCCTGCCTGTTGCAGGCTCGGTCAAGGCGAGGGGAGGCTTTTTCGAAGTGCTCCATTACGCGGAGAATCTTGCACTGAAAGAAGGTAAAATCAGTACGGATGATGATTATTCGGCATTCGCCCGTCCTGAATTTAAAGAGTTCTTCAGCCAGTATAAAATAGGTGTCGGATCCACCGGCAACTTGGGCTTGAGCATCGGTATCCTGGCAGCAACTTTGGGTTTCCGTGTCTCTGTTTATATGTCCCGTGATGCCAGACAGTGGAAGAAGGATCTTCTACGGGAAAAAGGAGCGGAAGTAAAAGAGTTTTCGGGCGATTTCAGTCTGGCTGTTGCGGAAGGCCGGAAACAGACGCTTCAGGATCCCCATGGTTATTTCGTGGATGATGAAGACTCCCGGGAGCTATTCCTGGGCTACAGTACGGCTGCCATCCGTTTGAAGAAGCAGCTGGAAGAGCAGGGAATCCGCCACGATGCAGAACACCCCGTCTTTGTTTATCTCCCTTGTGGTGTTGGCGGTGCCCCGGGAGGCGTGACTTTCGGGCTGAAACATATCATCGGTGATCATGTTCATTGCTTTTTTGTGGAACCGACCCATTCTCCTTCCGTCCTGATTGGTATCGGCACTGGGGAAGGGGCAGGAAAAAGCGTCCAGGACTTCGGACTCGATAATAGGACAGAAGCAGACGGCCTTGCAGTCGGCAGGCCATCCCGGTTTGCGACACACATCAGCAGTCAGCTAGTGAGCGGGATTAGTACGGTGGAAGATGACGAACTCTTCCGTCTGCTTGCCATCACCAAGGATAAGGCGGGTTTTAGTTTGGAACCTTCTGCAGCAGCTGGACTTTCGGTGCCTCAGCAGGTCCTTGCGTCTTCCTATTTGGAGGAGCAGCAGATCCGTCCAGAAAATATCACCCACATCACATGGGCGACCGGCGGTGGATTGGTACCAGATCCAGAGAGGAAAGAATTCTATGATAAGGGGAAAGGGCTGCTTGGGGCCAACTAGCCATGCAGCTCCCCTTACTCTGGGGAGCTCTTTGAGGGTCGTCTCCCGGCTCGTCGGGAATCCACACTTCCTGGAGAATACCCCTGCTTCATTAAAAAAAATTGTATACAAATATGTACACACTTCCCAGATCAATCTTTAAACAATGGTTTTATGTGAACCTTCATCGTAATTCCCTCATATGCCGACCTCGTTTTTCTTACTCATCTTTTTCTTCTGAAGCCCGATTTTTCTAGTATTTTCAGCGGCAGCTAGTCAAGGTTCTCCAATAATTATAAGGCAGCATAGGAAGTGGGTACAGTCAATGACAGAATGGAAAAGGACGCAGCTCAGAAAGGGGAGGAATTAGAGTGTCCAGAAAGAATAAGGTATGTGTAGTAGGCAGCATCAACATGGATCTGGCAGTTAATGCCGAAAGGATGCCCGAGCAGGGAGAAACCATTTTAGGGGAAGGTTTTGCCATGAGCCCTGGTGGCAAGGGAGCGAATCAAGCAGTGGCAGCGGCGAGAATGGGGGCTGAAGTGGAGATGATCGGCGCGGTGGGAGATGATTCCTTTGGGCGCTTGCTGGTGTCTGGATTGAGGGATGAAGGGATCCGCACGGAAGGAGTCCGCACTATGCCAGGAACGGCAACAGGAACAGCCACTATTATATTGTCCGGCGGGGATAACCGGATCATCGTCGCCCCAGGTGCCAATCAGCAGGTGAGCCCGGAATTGGTCCGAACGCAAAAAGAAAAGATAGCAGGCAGCTCGGTTCTTCTGCTGCAATTGGAGATTCCGATAGAAGCCGTAACAGCAGCCGCGGAAATTGCCAGCGATCATCACGTGCCGATCATTCTTAACCCGGCCCCATATCAAAAAGTGCCAGGCGAGTTAGTGGAAGCTGCTTCTTACATAACACCTAACGTGGTGGAGGATATGGCGATGAGGCAGGAATCTTTCTATTCCCGTATCGAGCATAAGCTCATCCTGACAAAGGGGGAGGAAGGAGCTGCCTATTCTGCCAAAGGAAAAATGGAGACAATACCTTCCTATCAGGTGGATGTGAAGGATACCACAGGAGCGGGAGATACCTTCAATGGTGTATTGGCAGCACGGTTGGCTGCTGGGGAAAGCATTCCTGATGCGGTAGCTGCATCGAATGCCGCCGCTGCTTTATCAGTGACAAAGACAGGGGCACAGGCAGGGATGCCCACCCGTGCGGAACTGGAGCAGTTTTTGAAAAAAGAATAGGATACATAAAGACAGGGCTTTCATGGAGTGGAACCATGAAGGCCCTGCCTTTTCACGTTGTTACGGCCATATCAGCTAGAACCCGCCGAGTGCGCCAATCCAGCCGCACTCGGTGGGGGCAAATTTACGTCGCTTTGCTGCCTGTGGTTTACGGCTTCAATACGACTTTGATGCAGCCGTCATCATGCTTATCAAACATTTCATAGGCCATGTCTGCGTCAGCCAAGTCCACTTTATGGGTAATGATGTCGGTTGGGTCAAACTCGCCGTTCTTCACCATATCAAATAGCTTCGGCATATAGTGGATGACCGGTGCCTGGCCGGCTTTGACGGTGATATTGCGGCTGAAAATCGAATGCAGCGGATAAAGGGTGGCCGGGGCACCATAGATGCCGGTCAGCATAATGGTTCCGAACTTGCTTACAGAGTGTGCTGCTGTAATGATCGGTTCAATGCTGCCGATTTGCCCGGTGGCTGCTTTGGCGTGCTCCTTGGCAGTCACTTCCCCGTCCATGCCCACACAGTCAATGACGATTTCCGCTCCGCCTTTCGTGATTTCCTTCAGATGTCCGGCCATGTCGCCGAATTCCTTGTAATTAAAGGTTTCCACTTGATTCGTATGCTTGGCATGTTCCAGACGATAGTCCTCATGGTCTACGGCGATGACTCGCTTGGCACCTTTCATCCAGGCGAACTTCTGGGTCATCAGCCCGACCGGTCCGGAGCCGAGTACGATGACAGTATCATTTGCCTTTACACCGGCATGCTCCACGCTCCACCATGCGGTAGGTACTACATCGGAAAGGAACAGTACGCTTTCATCCTCCAGTTCGCTGTCTTCCGGAATGACAAAGGAAGAGAAATCTGCATAGGGCACCCTGAGATATTCGGCCTGGCCGCCGGGGTAGTTCCCGAACATTTCCGAAAAACCGAAATAGCCCCCTGAATCCTTATGTGGATTGGAGTTGTCACACTGGCTTTCCATATTATTCTTGCAGAAATGGCATTCCCCGCAGCTCACGTTGAAAGGGATGACGACGCGGTCACCGATTTTGCGGTTCTTCACGCCTTTGCCGACTTCTTCTACAATTCCCATCGGTTCATGCCCGATGACATAATCTTTTCCAAGCGGAATGGTGCTGTGGTACAAATGGAGATCGGAGCCGCAGATGGCGGTAGAAGTGACACGGATGATCATATCGGTATCATGCTGGATCTGCGGTGTCTCGACATTTTTGACTTCTACTTTTCCCTTGCCCTGGTTGGTTACAGCCTTCATAAGTATCCTCCTTCATTGCTCTGATACCTGTCTAATTCCTCTCTATAGGAACTGTTAAACATTGCAGGGAGCCTAAGTTGTCGGAGGGGTGAATAGATGCAGGGGAAAGTAGTATGGGGGCTTTGATGAAATCGCCGAGGAGAGTATCGGAGGGTTTTATCAGATTTTTCCTGAAACTCAAATTGTTTTTCCTATTGTTGGTATTTCCTAAATTTCCTTGACGGACAACCTGTTTCCTATTAGAATCTGTTTAGTGTGCTAAAGTATGAAATACCATGGGGCTGTTTAAAATTCTGAAGATTCCTTGAATAGGTAATCTGTTGATGTTCACCCTAAAAAGAGACGTTTACATCTTTATCCTTGTTTATATATCGACCATGATTGGTTGGGCATAATGGAGGATAAGAATTTCATCAAGAATATGGGGGTTTTGTTATGGGAAGAAAAGAAAAAAAGAGTTTGATGGATAGATTCTTAAATACGGTAGAGGTATTAGGAAACAAACTGCCGGATCCGATTGTTATTTTTATTGCATTAATGGGAATCATTCTGGTCGGCTCCTTTGTTGCTTCACTGTTCAACCTGCGGGCAACCAATCCAGCCACAGGGGAAGAAGTAGAAGCTGTCAATCTGCTGACAGGGGAGGGGATTGTCCAGATATTAACGGAAAGTATCAACAACTTCAGCAACTTCCCACCTCTTGGCATGGTACTGGTTGTTATGATCGGGATAGGTATTGCCGAAAGAACGGGATATTTCGAAACAGCCATGAAGCGTGTCATTGAGGTTTCACCAAAGAAGCTGATTATCCCGGCCATTATTCTGGTCGGCATTATCGGTAATGTTGCCGGTGATGCGGCGCCTGTTGTACTCCCGCCAATTGCTGCCATGGTATTCATCAAGCTGGGCTATCATCCGTTTGCAGGATTGATCATGGCATATGCTGCTGCAGTAGGGGCATTTTCAGCAAACTTCCTGATCGGTATGACAGACGCACTGGCTTTATCATTTACTGAACCTGCCGCACAGCTGGTGAACAGCGATTATACCGGAAATATTGCGATGAACTATTACTTTATTGCTGTATCTGCTGTAATTTTGCTGGTGGTCACTTATTTCATAGCCACCAAGGTTACCATCCCGAGACTGGGAACCTATGACAGTTCTCAGCTGGCCGATAAGGACGAGCAATTAGAAGAAAGGGAAGTGAAGGCGCTTCGCTGGGCAAACATTTCCATGCTCATCACCTCCGCTGTTTTCCTGCTGATGGTAATTCCTGAAAATGGAATACTAAGAAACCAGGAAACCGGTTCAATTATGAATGATTCTCCATTTATGAACAGTATCGTCTTTATCATTACCATTCTGTTCTTCGTACCAGGCCTTGTCTACGGCCTTAAGGCAAAAACGATTAAAAATACAAAAGACTTCGGGAATGTTCTAAGTGAATCGATGGCTTCGATGGGAAGCTATATTGTACTGGTATTCTTCGCGGCACAGATGCTTGCCTACTTTAAGTGGAGCAATCTTGGCCCGATCATTGCCATTAAAGGTGCTGATTTGATGCAGGCCATGAACTTCACAGGAATTCCGCTGATCATCGGGGCGCTGGTCCTTGCTGGCTGTATCAATCTTCTGATTGGCAGTGCCTCTGCAAAATGGGCGATCCTTGCGCCGGTGTTTGTGCCGATGTTCATGCTGCTTGGTTATGATCCGGCATTCACACAGATGCTGTTCCGGATCGGTGATTCATTCACGAATCCTATTACGCCGATGCTGCCATATCTTCCGTTGCTCCTTGCTTTCGCCAAGAAATATGACAAGAATGTCGGGCTCGGTACACTCATTGCAAACATGCTGCCGTATTCCATTGCATTCTTCATCTCTTGGCTGGTGCTCGTCATTCTATGGCTCTTCCTTGGATTGCCGCTCGGCCCTGGTGGAGAGGTCTTTTATCAGCAATAGAAGTTCACTACAGAAAGGGGTTCACGCTACATGAGTATCAACACGACTATCGAAGAGGTTATGCCACAAGTTTATGAATGGAGAAGAACCATGCACCGTCATCCGGAGCTGTCCTTTCAGGAATATTGGACGAGCAGCTACATTGAGGATGAGCTGAAGAAGATCGGCGGAATCGACATATCACGCCCCACCGAGACTAGTGTGCTGGGAATTATAAAAGGTGGAAAGCCTGGTAAGAAAATCGGGTTGCGGGCCGATATCGACGGCCTGCCGATTCAGGAGGAAAGAGATGACCTTGATTTTGTTTCGGAAAATGAGGGAACCATGCATGCTTGCGGGCATGATGGACATGCCTCCATCCTCCTTGGTGCTGCCAAGGTGCTGGCAGGGCAAGCCGAGACACTGCACGGTGAAATTTACTTGATCTTCCAGCATGCCGAGGAAGACCCACCCGGAGGAGCCAGGGAAATGGTGGAGACCGGATTGTTTGATGATTTGGATTTCATCTACGGGCAGCACCTGTTTTCCACCATACCTGTCGGAAAAATAGGAATGACTACCGGGCCGGTTACTTCCAATTCAGACACCTTTGATTTGGTCATTCAGGGAAGAGGCGGACATGCCTCCCAGCCGGAGAATTCGATTGATCCAGTGGTCATCGGCGCCCAAGTGATTGAGAAGTTCCAAACCATCGTATCCAGAATGAGTTCACCACTTGATTCCATCGTTATTTCGACCACCAAATTCCAGGCCGGCTCTGCGACAAATATTATTCCGGATAAGGCTAGACTGGGTGGAAGTGTCCGCACGATCAATGATCAAACGAGAGAACTGGTAAAGAACAAGATGGAAAAGGCAGTTCAGTCTGTCTGTGCATTCTATGATGCCGGGTATGAGTTCGATTTCCAATATGGCTATAGTGCCGTAGTCAATGACGAGGAAAAAACAAATCGTGTGATCGATATGGCTCAACATGTATTTGGAGATAAAGTATTTGATTTTCCATTGGCAATGGGTGGGGAAGATTTCTCAGCCTTTTCACGCCTGGTTCCAAGCACTTATGCTTTCATTGGAGCAGGAAATGCAGAGAAAGGGTTCGACTACCCTCACCACCATCCACTATTCGGTCTCGATGAAGACAGCTTCATTGACGGAGTGAAAATGATGGTACATGTCGCGTTGGAGATGACAAAATAAGCAGCATACAAAAGGGATACTAATCGACGTCGATTAGTATCCCTTATTTTAGTATGTATCTAAATTCCACATTACCCCTGCCCACTCGCCGATATCGTGCCTGAACTACTTATAGAATGAGCCAGCTGGTGATATCGCTGGTGACCTGGTGATAAATTCTGGCAGCTGCTGATATCGCTTCTGACCCGGCGATAACCCTCGCCCCCCGCCGATACCACCGCCGACCTGGCGATAAAACCACCCACCCGCGGATATCCTCGCCGACTGGAAGATAGGATATTGGCTAAGATAAAAGGCGGCTCAAACCAAATTAACCAAAATGATGGCGATGATCAGGATGATACTGATGATGGAAATGAAGAATAGGGACCATTTTCGGGAGATATGTGCTTTTTGCAAGTCTTGCCAGTTGACCGGTTTGATGCCGGTCAGCCAGAATACGACTACAGCGGAGAGGAGGATGGAATTCACATTGACCATCAGTAGTATGAATGGAACTGTTGCTTCTATCCAATTCCCTGTTCCCAGTACCATACCGAAGACGACAGCGGGCGGCAGCAATGCGACAGAAACCATGACACCTACCAATGCGCCTTCATTTCTTTTGACAAAAGACAGAGCTCCGGCCGCTCCCGAAGCCAGAGCAACGGCAACGTCAATCAACTGGATATCTGTCCTTGACAGGAATTCTTCACTGTAGATCGGCGGTTCAAAGAAGAAGCCGAAAGCAGTTGCTACAAGGATGGGAACGCCTATGCCGAATAAAGAGGTGCGTCCTGCAGTTCGCATTAACTTGAAATCTCCTAGAACAGAGGCGAAGGATACAGCTGTGACGGGGCCAATGATCGGGGCGATCACCATCGCACCGATGACAATGGCCGGGCTGTTCTTGATGATTCCTACCGTGGCTACAATGGCAGAGAACAGAATGAACCACATATAGCTGATGCTCATGCGTCCGGAATCTTCCACAGCCGTATATAATTCATGTCTGCTGGCCCGCTGCAGGTCTTTTTCCTTCTCTTCTTTTTCCTCGGGGGATTCTTCCTTTTTCTCTTGCCTTGGAAGGTATGTTCGTACAGGCAGCAGCATCACCTGATAGGCATCCTTTTCAACGGGAAGCCTTTCCAGATAATCAAGGATTTTCTCGGAATTATTGGTTTCTACCAAAATCCTGGTTAACAGAGTGTTTTCCCCTGTGGATTCAGCCGTCCAATAGGAAACGACGGGAAACAGGTCTTTCATTTCCTCTATATCTAGAAGTTCCTGTGGTGCATAGATCTCCAGCAGCTGTAAGGGCATACCGTATCCGCCTCGCTTTCCATTATTTTTTATGTACAATTATTGTTACCGTTTCTTTCTGTTTCATGAGTCCTTTCAGACATGCCTTAGGAATGGTTGGCCCCTACAGAAATTTGGTCCCGCATGGCAGCTGCATATGGGAAAGTGAAAAAATTCATTGGTAAGGAGAAATAGATACGTACGTGAATGAATGGAACAGAGGGTAGGGAGGGAGCTACTGTCGAGCAGATAAGAGTCAAGCTGTTACTATGAAAAAAAGCCCTATACAAAATGGATAGGACTTTTTCTATATTTACTCTTCCGCTAATTCGCCTTCTGTCACCCATTTATGGTTGGTGACTTCTTGGCCGTCAGCTGTGGTGAAATCTACCATGTAGACGGTAGTTTCATTTGCCTCATCTATTTCTGCAGTTGCGCCATCCATGCCCTGCATGTGATCGGCATTCAATGTAACTTCTTCTCCAGGCTCCAATGGTTCCTCACCTGGATTCTCAAGCTCTTCGTGGATGACCCATTTATGATTTTCCACGGGTTCTCCTCCGTCCACAGGAGTGTACGAAACCATATAGGCGGTTGTATCATAGGCTCCTGTAATAGTGGCTTCGGCTCCTTCCATGCCTTCCATATGGCCTTCTGTTATCACAGCTTGGCTTCCAGGTTCATAGGCAGGGTTTTCCGCCTCTTCCAATGAAGCAGGAACTTCTCCGGAGCTGGAGTGGTTATGTCCTTCCATACTCTCTTCATCTGATGTATCGCCTTCCTTGGTTTCTTGTCGATTTTCACTATCATCGGACTCCCCGGATTGCATTTCCATGTTCTCTTCGGTCTCTGTCCCTTCGTTGTTATTCTGGGTGCTATTTTCCTCTTCAGCCCCACCGCAGGCAGCCAGAACCAATGTCACTGCCAGCATGATAAGACCCAACATGATTTTTCGCATTGCATAGTACCTCCTTCAATTTATGGGCATGTCGATAACATACCCATAAATTGTGCAATTTCTATGCAAAGGGTGTTACAAATTTTTAACAACCATTGTTTATGCACGGTTTTTGCATATCTCTCCATTAGAGTTAAGATGAAAGATGAGGAAGGAGTGGGAAGGATGCATGCAATGCACGGCTATGGCGCTGGGTTGCCCATGACTCTGATGGCGGTTTTCTGGATCGGACTTATTGTATTGGGGGTTTACAGATGTTCCGAGCGAGAAAGCCCACGGTTTTAATCGTGGGATGATAGCTCGGTCGGATACGGAGTACCACTAAAAGCCGCAAAGTTTATGGCGCTTCAAGTATCCGAAAATTCCTTCTTTTCAAGTTGTGTTTGTTGTAGTTTGGCAAATAAACAAATACAATAAGTATATGAATGAGTACAGAAGAACAAAAACAACCGTATCATTAGTAAACTACCATTTCGTTTTTTGTCCTCGATACAGAAGGAAAATATTCCTCCGTGCGGATGTTGAGGAACGTTTTAAACAGTTAGTACAAGAAATATGTGGAGAATTGGAAATTATCATTGTCGCTTTAGAGTGCGATAAAGACCACACCCATTTATTTCTAAATGCACCACCAACATTTAGTCCTGCTGGAATCATGGCAAAAATCAAAGGAGTGACTTCTAAAAAGTTGAGAGAGGAATTTTCTCATCTTCAACATTTGCCAAGCCTATGGACTCGTTCCTACTTTGTATCTACCGCGGGGAGTGTATCGAGCGAAACCATTAAACAGTATGTGGAACAACAAAAAACAAGGGGGTGAAACTGTGTCGCAAACTATAACCGTCAAAATAAAACTGCTTCCGACAAAAGAACAAGCAACTATCTTGCAAGAAATGAGTAAGGAATATATCTCTACTATCAATATTCTTGTGTCAGAAATGGTTGCTGAAAAGAAAAGCACAAAAAAATCAAGTAAGGATATTTCTGCCCCTTTGCCAAGTGCAGTCAAGAATCAAGCTATTAAGGATGCTAAAAGCCTGTTCAAGAAAGTAAAGAAAAGTAAACTTGCTACTGTTCCTGTTTTGAAGAAGCCTGTATGCATTTGGAATAACCAAAACTACTCTTTCGATTTCACTCATATCCGCCTCCCATTGATGATTGACGGGAAGGCGAAGAAAACACCTGTCCGTGCGTTATTAGTCGACAAAAAGAATCGTACCTTCAATTTGTTGAAGCACAAAACAGGAACGCTCCGCATCACCAGAAAATCAGGAAAGTGGATGGCCCAAATAGCTGTCACGATTCAGCCAACAAAAAAGACAGGAACGAAAATTATGGGAGTTGACTTGGGACTGAAGATTCCTGCTGTTGCTGTGACCGATAATGGAAAGGTGCGCTTTTTCGGCAACGGCAAGCGGAACAAGTTTATGAAACGAAGATTCAGGGCTAAACGAAAGAAGCTCGGACACAAAAAGAAATGGAATGCCATTCGGAATCTCAACGATAAAGAACAGCGTTGGATGAGGGACCAAGACCATAAGGTCAGTCGTGCCATTGTAGATTTTGCCAAACAACAGAAAGTCTCTGTCATTCGCTTGGAAAAATTAGCGAACATCCGGCAGACGGCAAGAACAAGCCGTAAAAACGAAAAGAACCTGCACACGTGGTCATTTTATCGTATTGCTCAATTTATCGAGTACAAAGCGAATCTGGAAGGCATCGAAATCGAATATGTGAACCCCGCTCATACAAGTCAAACCTGTCCGGATTGTAGTGAAAAAAATAAGGCACAAGACCGAAAATACAGGTGTAAGTGTGGATTCGAGAAACATCGAGATATAGTCGGTGCAATGAATATAAGATATGCACCTGTGATTGATGGTAATAGTCAATCAGCCTAAGATGCTATATGCACTGTCTTAGGAGGGGTGATGGCACACCCCCATCTAAAGACCTGTCCAAAACAGAAATGGACTGCGGGCGCGAAGGTACTTTAGAATCCCACTCAAAATCCGAAGGATCTGAGCTTGCGGCTTTAGCCGTGGGAGTGTCAATTGGTTGTACAATTTATTCATGGAAAAGATAGAAGAGCACCTCGCCATATTTTAAAAGAACGGCTGGCGAAGGGTGAAATCAGTGTGGAAGAGTACGAGAGACTGAGGCGGGTACTGAAACAACCCGAAAAATAGGAAGCCGCTCAAACGCTCCCGAATACAGAGATGAATGAGGTAACATGATGTTCAATCGGATTTCGTTAAAAATAGGATTACTGTTCTTTATCTTTATACTACTACTGGAATCCTTGCTGTTCACCATTTTATATATCAATATGGCCAACACACGCATTGAGGAAGTGATGGATAATCTGTTAGCCAGGGGTAATACCCACCGGGATGTCCTGGAAGACAGTTATAATGAACAGACACTCGAGCACGTAGGGATGATGGAGGCCGCTTCCGATTTCATTGTGATCATCACCGATCGTGACGGAACGGTAGTGGCTAATTCAGATCCGGTAGAAAAGGAAATGGCGGAAGTAATGGAACACACCAATCACAGAAATACCCCTGAGGGGGGTGCGGTAGTAGAAGATCGGTGGAAGGAAAAAGATTATATTGCGACAGATAGCCCGATCACCATTGGCGGGCAGCATGAGGGCCATGTTTTCATGTTCGCAAACACGGTCCATGTCAAGAGGGTCCTGGACCAGATCAGTGATCAGTTCGCAGTGGTCGGGCTTTTCACCCTCGGTTTGACGATTATTACGATCTTTATCCTTTCGAGGTTCATCACGCTCCCTCTGATACAGATGAAGGAAGCCACCGAACAGCTCAGCAGGGGGAGGAATAAGGTGGAACTTCAGACAGGGCGGAGAGATGAGCTGGGTGAGTTGGCCGGTTCCATTACCAGGCTTTCCGATGATCTGGAACGGATCAAAAAGGAAAGGAATGATTTTCTTTCCCACATCTCCCATGAACTAAGGACACCGCTGACCTATATTAAGGGATATGCAGATATCCTGGGAAGAAAGGATATTACCGAGGAGAACCGCAAAAAGTATATTCATATTGTCAGGGAAGAAACGGAACAGCTGGCTGCCTTAATCAAAAATCTCTTTGATTTGGCGAAAATGGACCAGAATAATTTCACCATTCAAAGGCAGGAGGTAAATTTGAAGAGATTTGCCGATTCCATTGCAGAGTTGGTGGAACCGGTCTTTTCAGCCAAGGATATTACCTTGAGAGTTATTTGCCCCGAAGGCGTGACGGCAGAGATTGATCCCGAGCGGTTCCAGCAGGTACTGCTCAATATCTTGGACAATGCTGGCAAACATACACATGCCGGGGATGAAGTCTGTTTAAGGGTGGAGCAGACAGGAGAGACCGTCCGAATCAGCATTGCGGATACGGGGGAGGGGGTTCCTGAAGAGGACCTTCCTCATCTATTCGACCGTCTGTATCGGGTAGAGAAATCACGCTCGCGATCGGCAGGAGGCTCCGGGCTCGGGTTGTCGATCGCCAAGGAAATCGTGGAAGCACATGGGGGGACCATCGAAGTGGATAGTAAATTAGGGAAAGGAACCGAGATGATGATCAAACTGGAAGGGGGGAGAGAATGTGTATCAAGTTCTTCTGATTGATGACGAGCCAAGAATGTTGGATTTGCTTGAACTCTACTTGGCTCCATATGACTATGTATGCGAAAAAGCTGCCGGCGCCGAAGAGGCACTGGACATGATGAAACAGGAAGCATTCGATATAATCCTACTCGACATTATGATGCCTGGGATGGATGGTTGGGAACTGTGCCGGGAGATCCGGCTCTTTTCCGAAGTGCCGATCATCATGCTGACTGCTCGGGGGCTGCAGGAGGATATTGTAAAAGGTCTCCGGCTGGGGGCAGATGATTATATGATCAAACCATTCGATGAAGAAGAGCTGCTTGCGAGAATGGAGGCGCTATTGCGCAGGAGCTCCCCGAGGCATGTAGTAGAATTTAAAGGGCTTGTTTGGGACAAGGACCGCTTCGAGCTGAGTTATAAACAGAACACTATAAAGTTGACCCCCAAGGAGTTTGACATGCTTGGCCTGCTCATGCAGCATCCACATAAAGTGTTCAGCAGGGATAAGCTGTTGGAACTCATATGGGGAATCGATGCGGAGACAGAAGGAAGGACTGTTGATTCCCATGTCCGTAATATGAGGGAAAAAATCCGTGATGCTGGATTTCCGATTGATGAACATTTTAAGACCGTATGGGGTGTCGGATACAAGTGGGTGGTACGAAAGGGAGAATAGTAAGTAGAGCGGCGTACTTCGCGATGATTGGTAAATGCCATAAATTGCAGCATACTAAGAAAGGCACACGTCCATAGCTTGCAGGACTAATGCTTGATCTCCACGGAAACTGCACAGGTTTTTTACATAAATACGGCCCTCCATTTCTTGACTTTTATACTATAGGGGGGTATCCTATAATTAGAAAATGTTAAAGGAAGTGGATCAGATGGATGAATTTCTGCATGACCACCCGATTACCCCCCGAACCGATGCCGAGAAGCAACAGGTTGTGAACCGTCTGAAGCGGATTGAGGGGCAGGTACGGGGAATTCAAAAAATGGTCGAAGAGGATCGTTACTGTGTCGATATATTGGTGCAAATCAGTGCCATTAATGCAGCATTGAAAAAGGTCGGTTTTACGGTGGCTGAACGGCATGCGAAGCATTGTGTCAGCCATGCGGTGAAATCTGGCGAAGGAGAAGAAGCGATAGAGGAACTGCTCCAGGTAATGAAACAGTTCTCTAAGTAAAGGAGGGATATCATCATGGGTGAAGAAAAGCATTTGGATATAGGTGTAACGGGTATGACCTGTGCAGCCTGTTCGAGCCGGGTGGAAAAGGTGCTGAATAAAATGGACGGGGTCGAAGCACAAGTTAACCTCACCACGGAAAAGGCGAGCATTGATTACCGGCCGGATGAAGTTTCTGTGGAAGACATCACCAACCGGATAGAAAAACTGGGATACGGTGTCCAAACAGAGAAGGTAGAGTTCGATGTGACCGGCATGACCTGTGCGGCTTGCTCCAGCCGGATTGAAAAGGTGCTGAATAAGCAGGAGGGCATCAGCCAGGCAAGTGTAAACCTCGCGTCAGAAAGTGCCACGATCGAGTACAATCCGGGGATGATGGAGGAAAAGGACATTATCGGCCGCATCCAAAAACTCGGCTATGATGCCAAACCGAAGGCAGACAAAGTGGAAAAGCAGTCACAGAAAGAGAAGCAACTGGAGCGGATGAAGCAGAAGCTGATTGTTTCCTCCATTCTGACGCTTCCGTTGCTGATCACCATGCTTGACCACTTGTTCGGCATCGCATTGCCGGATATTCTGATGAATCCTTGGTTCCAACTGGCGCTTGCGACTCCTATCCAATTCATCATCGGCTGGCAGTTCTATGTCGGTGCCTATAAGAATCTCCGGAGTGGCGGGGCCAATATGGATGTATTGGTTGCCCTCGGCACCAGTGCGGCGTATTTCTACAGTCTCTATGAGGCATTCCGCACGATTGGAAATCCGGATTACATGCCGCATCTGTATTTTGAGACAAGTGCCATCATCATTACGCTGATTCTTTTCGGCAAGTATTTGGAGATGACGGCAAAAGGAAAAACGACGATGGCCATTTCCAAACTTCTCAACCTCCAAGCCAAGCAGGCGAGGATTATCAAGAATGGGGAAGAAGTGATGGTCCCGGTGGAAGAAGTAGTGGTCGGCGACCGGCTGGTCATCAAGCCGGGGGAGAAAATCCCGGTCGATGGTGTCGTTGTGAAGGGAAGGACATCGGTGGATGAATCCATGCTGACAGGTGAATCCATTCCGGTGGAAAAAGAAGAGCAGGCAACCGTCATCGGCTCCACCCTTAATAAAAACGGCAGCATTGAAATGGAAGCAACCAAGGTTGGAAAGGATACCGCACTTGCCTCCATTGTGAAAGCAGTAGAGGATGCTCAAGGCTCAAAGGCGCCGATTCAGCGGTTGGCCGATATCATTTCCGGATATTTCGTGCCGATTGTCGTCGGGATAGCCATTGTGACATTCATCATCTGGATCACCCTGGTCTCTCCTGGAAATGTCGAGCCTGCACTGGTGGCAGCCATTGCTGTATTGGTGATCGCCTGCCCTTGCGCACTCGGTCTGGCCACCCCGACCTCAATCATGGTCGGAACAGGCAAAGGGGCAGAATCAGGCATCCTGTTCAAAGGCGGAGAACACCTGGAACGCACGCACCAGCTCGATGTCATCGTCATGGACAAAACCGGAACCATTACTAGAGGCAAGCCGGAAGTCACCGATTTCACCGGGGATGAAGAGACACTGCATCTTTTGGCAAGCGCTGAAAAAGGCTCCGAGCATCCATTGGCGGAAGCTATTGTTGCTCATGCCACGGAACGCGATTTGAAATTAGCAGACGCCGATGCATTCCAGGCAATACCCGGCCACGGTATAGAGGCGGTGGTATCCGGGAAACGTGTACTTGTAGGAAACAGAAAGCTGCTAGCGGAACATGGCATCGAGGCGGCTAGTGCAGAAAGTGAGCTGGCAAGGTATGAGTCCGAGGGGAAAACGGCCATGCTGATTGCTGTGGACGGTGTTTTTCAAGGAATTGTGGCAGTAGCTGACACGATCAAGGAGACGGCACCGGAAGCAGTCCGCCAGCTGAAGGAGCAGGGACTTCAAGTGGTGATGCTGACTGGGGATAATGAACGGACAGCCAGTGCGATTGCCAGCCAGGTTGGAATAGATCAGGTTATTGCCCAAGTCCTTCCCGGCGAAAAGGCTGATAAAGTAAAAGAGATACAGCTGGAAGGGAAAAAAGTGGCCATGGTCGGTGATGGGGTAAACGACGCTCCTGCACTTGCTGTCGCAGATATCGGGATTGCGATCGGCACCGGCACGGAGGTTGCTATCGAAGCGGCGGATGTCACTATCCTTGGCGGAGAACTGCTGCTGATCCCAAAAGCCATCAGGCTCAGCCATTCGACCATCAAGAATATCCGCCAGAATCTGTTTTGGGCTTTTGCCTATAATAGTGCCGGCATTCCGATTGCGGCTCTCGGCCTGTTGGCCCCTTGGGTTGCCGGAGGAGCCATGGCGCTCAGTTCAGTAAGTGTTGTTACTAACTCTCTTCGTTTGAAGCGGGTTAAGATATAATCATAAAGAAAAGGGGTAATAGACATGGAAACAACATTGAATGTAAAAGGAATGACTTGCGGCCATTGCAAGATGTCTGTAGAAGGCGCATTGAAAAATCTTGAAGGCGTTAACAGCGCAGAAGTTGATCTCGGAAGCGGAAAAGTGAAGGTAGCATACGAAGAAGGAAAAGTTACGGTGGAAGATATGCGTGAAGCGGTGGAAGATCAAGGCTATGATGTAGCATAATAGCAAAAGCCGGTACCCGAACGGGGGATCCGGCTTTTGTCTTGGAATGAAAATAAAGGAGTGAGAAAGATGGGCACCTGCTTCTCCCACGTATATGATCCACTGATGAGCCCACTTGAAAAGAAGTATATTGGAGGGCTCAGAAGAAAGCTGATCTCCGGCCAAACCGGAAACATCCTGGAAGTCGGCGCAGGGACGGGGTTGAATTTTCCCTATTATGACCAGGCCGAAAAAGTGGTGGCAGTGGAACCGGACTCGTCTATGAGGGAAAAGTCGCTGGCCAGGGCGCAGGAGGCCCGTGTGCTGATTGAGCTGGTGGAAGCTTCTGGAGAATCTCTGCCATTTGCAGACGACACGTTTGATGCCGCTGTCGCTGCCTTGGTATTTTGCACCATACCTGAACCTGAACAAGCGCTCCGGGAACTCAGCAGGGTATGTAAACCAGGAGCGCCAATCCTGTTCCTGGAACATGTAAGGTTGGAAGGACCGCTAGGAAAACTGCAGGATGGATTGACACCGGTATGGAAGAAGATGTGTGATGGCTGCCATTTAAATAGGGACACCATTTCCTTGGTGGAAAATAACTTCCAGATGATCCGGGTGGAACGCCATTTGAAGAATATCTTTGTGTTGATGGAAGCGATGAATGAAAAAATGTCAAAATTGCATACACGATAGCCGTTTTTCTTCGATTTACAGACAAATTCCTGCACAACCTTGAATAATTTCAAATAAATATAGAAATGAATAAGAATATGTTATAAAGTAGTAGGGAAGCTAAGGATATAAACCAAAGGAGAGTTTACCAGGAAATGAGTGGCTATTGTATTACGTATCAGACAGAAGAGGGTCTGATCAGGAGAACGGTCGTCCAGGCAGAGACTAAGCAGGAAGCACATGAAATCGCCAGCAAAGAACTAGAAGAGAGCACTGTCCTGTATGCACAGGAAGAAGATTATTACCTGGATGCCTTTCTATAGTAAAACAGGCCGAGCCCCCGATGAGAGGGCCGGCCTGTTTTATTTTTTTCACGTTTTTTAGAATGAATTGGAGAGATTTTTTATGTTTCCGTTCTCTGTTCCTTTTTGTCCGGTTGATCGTCTTCAACCAATTCAGTAGCAGACTGTTTGAAAGCTGTCAGTGTCTGTCCCACTGCTTTTCCTATTTCCGGGAGCTTTTTGGGCCCGAAAATAATCAAGGCAATAATCAGGATAAGAATCAGGCCGGGTACACCAATATTAGCCATAGCTTTCAACTCCTTCGCCTAAACTTCGGAATTAGACTGTCTCGGTTTTCTGAGGTGCTTTGACCAACTGTCCACCGGTATCAAGGAATTCCTTGATACCTTCTGCCGCACGGTAAGCTAGTGCACCGACTGTACCTGTCGGGTTATAGCCTCCATTATGGGCAAAAGCGGAAGCGCCGACAACGAATACATTGTCATGGTCCCACATTTGCAGGTAATTATTTACTGCAGATGTTTCCGGATCTGCCCCCATGATGACGCCTCCGGTATTATGGGTGGTCTGGTATGGAACAATGTCATAATGCTCCGGCATGCTGGCTTTTTCTACGATATTGGCTCCCATTTCCTTCATGATTTCGGCGGCACGGTCGGACAGGTATTCATGCAGTTTACGGTCCTGTTCAGTAAAATCATAGTTTAAACGGAGCAGTGGATTGCCATGTACATCGGTATAAGTAGGATCCAGATCCAAGTAATTATCGCGGTGCGGCATCGAAGCCCCTTGTGCACTGATAGAAAGGGCACGGTTGAAATAATGCAGTGATTTGGCTTTGAACTCCGCTCCCCAGGAAGGTGTGTCCTTAGGCACCGGATTATTGGCAATCGGCCGCCGTCCGGTTTGAGTGATGGACATGCTGCCTCCATGGATGAAATCAAGGTCGGAGTGGTCAAAGTTGTCTCCATTATAATCGTCCACTGTAGCTCCTAATGCACCTGCCCCCATAAATGTATTGAACTTCTCCTCTTCAAAGTAGCCATTAGCCCCAGGGAGAATCTGATAGCAGTAGTTTTTGCCGATGACACCTGTGCCTGTTTCCGGGTCATATGGTTCGCCCAATCCGGATTGCAGAAGCAGGCGGGTATTGTTCAATACATAACTGGTCATGACGACCACATCTGCAGGCTGGATGAATTCTTCGCCTGATTTCAAATCGATGTATCGAACCCCGGTTGCCCTGCCGCCTTCTTTGATGACTTCTACGACATCGGCATCCGTGCGCAGTTCGAAATTACCGGTCTGCTGTGCGGTCGGGATCACCGTCACATTCGGACTTGACTTGGCTCCATACTCACAACCGAACCGCTCACAGAACCCACAGTACTGGCAGGCATTGATTTGCTGGCCATCAGGATTCTCGTAGTTTTCGGACAGGTTTGCGGACGGCATTTGAAATGGATGCAGTCCCAGGTTGCTGGCAGCTTCTTTAAATCGGTCGAGGATTGGAGTACTCTTCATTGGCGGTGTAGGATAGTCATTGCTGCGCGGAGCACCCATTGGATTGTCTTCGCCGCTGATTCCCGTCGTCTCTTCATATCTGTAGAAATAGGGCTCCAATTCTTCATAGGTGATTCCCCAGTCCTGCAGCGTATACTCGCTTCCCAGTTTATTTTCTCCATATTTTTCATCGGTCATAGACTTGATCTGCAGGTCGTAGGGAAGGAAACGCCAAGTTTGTCCGTTCCAGTGAACACCTGCTCCACCGACACCTTCGCCGGGGAGGAAGGATCCCCATTGTCTGATCGGCAATGCCCGCTCGTCCCGGTTGTTGCGGAAAGTAAGTGTCTCCCTGGATGCATCTTGCATGAGGTCAAGGCGGATTGCATAGCGGTATTCATCATGAATCATCTGGAAATCTTCGGTGGACCGGTTCTGGCCACGTTCCAGTCCGACCACCTGAATTCCCTGCTTGGCCAGTTCGGCAGCAATGATGCCGCCTGTCCAGCCTACCCCTACTGTAACAACTTGAACTTTATCCAATGTGGTTGCCATATGTATCCTCCTTTATTTATGTTATTTTTCATCGTTTACTTGAGTTGGCTGTGCAATGATTGCGGTTCGATTTCTACAAACTCTTCACTATCGATCTGGTTCAGATAACTCATCTGATGGCCTGGGAATTCCTTCATCTTCCAGCCTTCCATCTCTTCATTCCCGTTATAGAGCGGATCGGCATAGGCCCCTCTAAGTGTTGCGGAACGAAGCAGTTCGAAAAAGTCGCTGCTGGACACACCCTTCAGATCCACTTCATTATTTTCAAACTTCTGCAACAGCTCATCCTGCTGCTCACCTTCCAGCTCAGTGAAAGATGTGTTGTGAGCCGAATTGCTTTCCCGATCAAGGGCCCGGATTCCCTCCATGAAGATTTCTTTGCGCTTCAAGCGGGATTGATAGCCTTGATAATCGGTACCTGGATAGAAAGGCCCCTGCATATATGTTTTTTCATTATTACCATAGCTTCCGGCGAGCTGGTGGTCGATAAAGTAAGGGACTCCCAACCCGATTGCCCCTGTGCCATTTTCGTCCTCCGGGAAAATCCGTTCTGTGGCAGCGCTTAAAATATCGAAGTCCTTTTGTCTGGTAAAAAACATGAGTGCGTGCTGGTAATCTGTCTGCTCTCCTTGAGGGGAAGTCGTCGCTTGCTGGGATCCATCATCAAGGTTGACCCCCAGCAGAGAACCAAGAATTCCGCCGCCGACAACCCCGCCGGCTACATACCCTGAGTTCTTCAGAAAACGGCGTCTCGACATGTCTGGTGCATTATTTTTGTCTGCCATTTGATACCCTCCCTTGGTCTTTTGGAGTCATATTTTGTTTTTACCCACTAGAAAATTAAGGTAAACATGGAATTTCCAGGGGAGTACGACAATTTGGTGAATGGCGGGAGTATTCATTTTCCTGTAAAATGGTTATCATTGGTAAGATATAAGGTTGTTAGAACTTGGAGTGGATGAGTAGATAAGCAATAATTTCACCGGGTTTTATCCATACTACATGCAGAGGTGAGGAATATGTATAAATTGCTTTCACATAACGACTTGGACGGGGTGGGCTGCGGAATCGTGGCGAAACTCGCATTCGGCAAGGATGTGGATGTCCGGTACAACTCCGTCTCCAGTCTGGATCGGGAAGTGAAGTATTTTCTGGAGAATGGCGACAAGGAAACGTTTCTGCTGATCACCGACTTGTCGGTGAATGAAGAAAATGAGCAGGCATTGAATGAATTTTACCAGTCGGGCGGGCAGGTTCAGATGATCGATCATCATAAAACTGCTCTTCCCTTCAATGCTTATGAATGGGCCGACGTGTCTGTAGAAGATGAGAACGGGAAACTGCATGCGGCAACATCCCTGCTGTACGATTATCTAGTCACAGAGGGCCATTTGGAGCCTTCCGAGGGAATCGAGGAGTTTGTCGAGCTGGTCCGCCAGTATGATACATGGGAATGGGAAGCCAATGAGAACCAGAAAGCACAGCGGCTGAATGCGTTGTTTTTCCTCGTATCCATCGATGAGTTTGAAGAGACCATGCTGGAGCGGCTGCAGGAACGTGCCTCCTTTGACTTTGATGAGTTTGAGAAGAGGCTCTTGGATATGGAAGAAAACAAAATCCAGCGCTATATCCGGAGGAAGCGCAAGCAGCTCATCCAGAAAAAAGTCGGCAGCCATTATGCAGGGATTGTCCATGCGGAATCCTATCACTCCGAACTGGGCAACCAGCTTGGCAAAGACTATCCGCATCTTGACTACATTGTCATCTTGAATATGGGAGGCAGACGGATGGGCTTCCGTACCATCCATGATGATGTGGATGTATCAGAAGTGGCTGGTGAGTATGGGGGCGGTGGCCATGCTAAGGCGGCTGGGAGCCTGATGACGGAAGAGGCTTTCAAAACGTTCGTACAGGAAGCCTTTCAGCTTGAGCCGCTACGCGAAGATGCATGGCGTAACCGCTACAACCGCAAGGCCTCTTCCTTTGGATCCCTGTATCAGGACCGCAGCGATGCCCTGTACTTCGTTCACCCGCAGCAGGACGGCCAATGGGTGATCGACCGGAATCATAAGACATTGGAAGGTACGTACAAGGATTTCTGGGAAGCGGAAAAAGCCCTTAAAAAAGAGTATGAGGCATGGCTGGTCAGAGACGATATGTTTGTCAGCTTTTTGATGAAACAGTTAAAGAAATGATTTTTACTATGCCTAAGTTAAGATAACAGCGAAAGAGGCTGGGACAGAAATGTTTATCCTAAGATAAATCTGAACTAACTAAAGAATTTAAGTAGAGGATAGGAGCCGCTCCGGAAATGCACTTCGCTTTTTAGCGTGGTGAGCCTCCACGTGTTAACGCATTGTGGTGTCTCACCTATGCCTTTCTCTTTCCTCCGTTGGTTCGGTTCATTATTATTCGTCTGTAGGATTCAACGTTTTACTTATGTCCCAGTCTCTTTCTTTTAGGGCTTGGAAATTTTCAAGTTGCGGATATTCAGCAAGAAGAAGGCAGGCTCCTGGATCCATGATGGATAGCACACTTTCACAGACAAAAGATGCAGCTATCTGTTTGGCTCAAAATGAATGTCCGGAATGGGATAGCCTGTTTGTACAGACGTCTTGAGGATGCTCTGAGGCTTGAGAAGATTATTTTTTTAGTGAAGCCTGCTCCTGTGATACGATGATATTACAGCGTTGCGGGGGAAACATTAAAATAATATGGATTAGGACAAATCTGACTCTGCATAAGATTACTCAGAAGAATGAAAAAGGGCGCATCAAGCGACCCTTTTTCTATTCTTCCTTATGTTTCCAGGTTGTTTCGCTGCCACTGACGGGACAGGACGGAAAGGTGTCATCCTTCGACAAAGTTGCTTTTTTCCCAGACTGACAGATGAATTCCCCATCATGGGGCACACCTTGTCCTGTTCTATATTCGCGATAGCCTTCTCTCATTAGGTATTACCTCCATTCATAATCTCCTTCATAGTGTGGCCGAAACACTTACGTTTCACCCGTGATAAACTTTAGACTTTCTAAAAGGAGTGATCGAATGAGTCCTAAACCGGCCGGCTTCTGGATACGATTTCTGGCATTATTCATCGATTCCATATTGAGTGCGGTCCTTACTTTGATTATTGCTGTATTGATCGGCGATTCCACCTATTTTTCCTCTTCGGCCTTAGGAGAAACTTCCTTGGCTGACAGCATCGGCGGCCTGATTTATTCATTGGTGTTCATCGTTATTTTCACGGCAAGCAATCTCATGGGCTCTCCCGGAAAACTGGCCTGCAGAATCAAAGTGGTCAATGAGGATATGACACAGATATCCTTGCTGAAATCTTTCGGAAGATGGTTGGCCTATATCCTGTCTACCATTACCCTGCTGATCGGCTACATGATGGCTGGATGGAACAGGGAAAAGAAGGCATTACATGACATCGTATGCGGCACCAGAGTTGTCTATCGGGATTGATGGAAGCAGCCGGCATCCTGCGGGTAAACCCGAGCACCAGCTGATATCGGGCGTGTCCTGCGGATAAGCCAGCGCACCAGCTGATATCCTGCACGTCCTGCGGATAAATCTGAGCACCAGCCGATACCCAGCAGATCCCCCCAACACGCTAGAGCTAAATTCCCCATACTCTACTCCGCTTAATTCCTAGTAGATAACGCGGAATTTTGCTATCATGAAGGTATACGTAGAGGAGGGATATGGATGGAAGTTTTTCAGGCAATCAAGGCACGAAGGGAAATCACTAAGTATAAGGATGAACCCGTGCCGCTGCACGTACTGGAAAAAGTTGCCGATGCAGGTTATTATGCGCCGACCGGCAACAATCTTCCTTCGAAGAATCTCATTGTTGTGACCGAGAGAAAGACACTCGATGCGATGGCGGATACCACTCCTTATATGAAATGGATGAAAGAAGCTCAGGCGGCTATTGTGGTGACGGGCAAACCGGGTGTCAGCAAGTACTGGCTGCAGGATGCTTCCTTCGCATGTGCCTTCATTTGGCTCGAGGCAACAGAGAATGGCTTGGGATCTGCTTTTGGAGCGGTTTACAATGCGGAGGACCAGCAGGAGTCGAAGGAAAGGGAGGACCATGTACGTTCCCTTCTCGGGATACCGGATGACAGCCGTGTCGTAGCAGGCTTGGGCCTTGGCTATCCAGAGGAGGTTCCAGACAGCAAGAAACATAATCTAAGAGATGAAATCATCAGGTATGAGACCTTTTAAACGAATCGGCAATATTAAAATAAGAGCTGGCAGCAACAGGGACGGCGGTGGAGAGAAAAAAGAACAGCATATAAATATGGGATACTATCGAATGCCGATTAGTATCCCATTTATTATTGGAGTTGTAATTGTCTACCTTAATCCGGCTGAACCTCATCAAAGTATGGCTCCAGTATTCCTTTGAGGATTTCTGAACTTTGGTGGAATTTTTTCTGCTCTTCCTCCTCGAGATCAAGTTCAATGATTTCTCTGATTCCGCTTCGGTTGATGACAGCCGGCACCCCGATATAGACATCCTTTTCTCCATATTCACCATCCAGATGAGCGGAAATGGTCAGGATGGTATTTTCATTGGCAAGGATCGCCCTGGTGATCCGGGCGAGCCCCATGGCGATGCCGTAATAGGTGGCACCTTTATTTTGGATGATGTGATAGGCTGCATCCCGGACGTTGATGAAGATATCCTCCAAGTCTTCACTGCGGAATTTGCTGTCCCGCTCCATGTACTGCCGGAGCGGAATGGTTCCTATATCTGCTGAACTGTAGACTGGCAGTTCGCTGTCCCCATGTTCACCAATAATATAGGCGTGGACATTGTTGGGGGACACGTCAAAGTATTCTCCAAGAGAATAGCGGAAACGGGCAGTATCCAGAATTGTCCCGGAACCGATGACCCTTTCTTTGGGCAGTCCGCTGTATTTCCAGGTAGCATAGGTCAGGATATCGACCGGATTGGTGGCCACAAGGAAGATGCCATCAAAGCCGCTGTCCATCACTTCACCGACAATCTCTTTAAAAATCTTTAAGTTCTTTTCCACCAGGTCCAGCCTAGATTCGCCTGGTTTTTGGCCGGCTCCTGCACAGATGACAACGATATCCGCGTTCTGGCAGTCTTTATATTCGCCATGGCGGATGTTCATTGGATTCGGTGCAAAACCTTTCCCGTGGTTCAAATCGAGCACATCTCCCTGGGCTTTGTCCTTATTGGCGTCGATCATGACGAGATCATTGACAATCCCTTGGTTCATCAGTGCAAAAGCATAGCTGGATCCGACAAACCCTGTTCCGATAAGAGCAACACGGCTAAGCCGGAGATTGTTATTCATCAACATCATATTCCTCCCCTTTATGTGGAATGGTAATCATGGATATGACTACCATTCCCTTTTCGTATAATCTTCATGCTTTACAAAGCGCGTAAGTTGACAAAGGGAATGGGAAATGATAAATTTTGAATTAAAGATAACTTAATTACAGATAAAAGATTGATCAATAAATGCATTGGAGGATTTTTTATGAACGGTCTGAAAGGTATGCACCATGTTACGGCGATTACAAGTTCTGCGGAAAAGAATTATGAGTTTTTCACCTATGTACTCGGCATGCGCCTCGTTAAGAAAACAGTCAACCAGGACGACATACAGACATATCACCTGTTCTTTGCAGATGACAAGGGCAATCCCGGTACGGATATGACGTTTTTTGACTTTCCAGGAATACCGAAAGGGCAGCATGGCACCAATGAAATTTTTCGGACATCTTTCCGAGTTCCTACGGATGAAGCACTGGATTACTGGGTGAAACGATTGAACCGACTGGAAGTGGACAATGAAGGGATCCAGGAACAATTCGGGGTAAAGACACTCCCGTTCACCGATTTTGATGAACAGCAGTACCAGCTTGTTTCCGATGAAGGCTTGGAGGGAGTCGAAGCGGGGATTCCTTGGCAGGATGGGCCGATTCCATTGGAATACGCCATCACCGGGCTGGGTCCCATTCATGTCCGTGTCGCCAACTTCGATTATTTTAAAGAAATGATGGAGAAGGTGCTGCAATTCAAAGAAATTGATGAGGACGGAGATTTCCACCTGTTTGAAGTGGGAGAAGGGGGCAATGGTGCCAGGGTTATTGTAGAAAAGAATAATACCCTCCCAGACGCCCGCCAGGGATATGGCACCGTCCATCACTCCGCCTTCCGTGTGGAAAACCGTGATGTCCTCGAGCATTGGATTAAGCGCATGGAAGGATTCGGTTTCCGTACTTCCGGCTATGTAAACCGGCATTTCTTTGAATCGCTGTATGCCGGTGTCGCGCCGCAGATCTTATTTGAATTTGCAACCGACGGGCCGGGCTTCATGGGTGATGAGCCGTATGAGACATTGGGGGAGAAACTTTCCCTGCCACCATTCCTTGAATCCGAGCGGGAACAGATCGAAAAAATGGTGCGACCGATTGATACCGTCCGCAGCAACAGGACGTTTGAAAAAGAATATGAATAATTAATAGAAAGCACATCCCAGGGGAGCCTGGGGTGTGCTTTTAGTTTAGAACGCTAAGCGAATCCGGATGCGGGCTGTCCTCTGTTACGGTTTCAAGACAACTTTTATGCAGTCATCTGTCCGGCTGTTGAAAATATCGAAACCATGGGCAGCTTGGTCCAGCGGCAGGGTGTGGGTAATGATTTCGCTTGGATCGATTTCTCCGTCTTTGATTTGGTTATAGATTGTCTCCATGTAACTGCGGGCGGGTGCCTGTCCGGTTTTCAGGGTAACGTTCCGGACGAAAAATGGTCCTAATGGGAACATGTTGTATAAGCCGCCATAGACTCCAGTTATCTGCACAATGCCGCCCTTTTTCACTGCTTTGGTCGAGATCTGGATGGGGCCGAGGGTTCCTCCCTGAAGCTTCAGTTTCTGCTCCACAAATTCCAGTGGAGATTTTTTTCCGTCCATTCCGACACAGTCAATCACGACATCTGCTCCGCCTTTGGTGAGCTCCTTCAATGTTTCTCCCATATCGTCGTATTCGGTAAAATCATATGCTTCTGTTTTATTGATCTTTTTAGCATGGCTGAGGCGATAGTCATAATGGTCGACGGCTATCACCCGTTCGGCGCCTTTCTGCCAGGCAAACTTCTGGGCCATCAATCCTACCGGTCCACACCCGAGGACGATGACAGTGTCCCCTTTTTTCACTTCCGCATTTTCTACACTCCAATAGGCGGTTGGGAGGACGTCGGATAAGAAAAGCAGCTGCTCATCTTCTAATTCAGCATCCTCCGGAACTACAAACGGGGTATAATTGCCAAAAGGCACGCGGAGGTATTCCGCCTGGCCGCCAGGATAATTTCCGAATTTCTCTGTATAGCCCAAATAGCCGCCTGAATCATAATGCGGATTGGAATTATCACACTGGCTCTCCAGGTGGCTGTTGCAGTAAGGGCAGTCCCCGCAAGCGATGGTGAACGGAATGATGACTCTGTCGCCTTTTTTTACTTTTGTCACGTCAGGGCCTGTTTCCTCCACAATTCCCATCGGTTCATGGCCGATAATGTAGTCGATAGGTGTAGGCATGTTGCCCTGATAAAGATGCAGGTCCGAGCCGCAGATGGCCGTGGAAGTAATCCGGACGATGACGTCTTGCGGGTCCTTGATGACTGGGAAGGGTACTTTTTTCACCGCCACTTTATATTTTCCTTGGTAGGTTACCGCTTTCATATGGATGTATGCCTCCTATGTCTCTTGGGTATATGTTAGGTTCTGCACTAATCAAATATTTATGCTGTTAAGGGAAACCAAGCTATAGCGAGATGCCAAAGCATGATGCGGCCAATCCTCTTGGCGGATGGGAGGAAGAATCAACTTTCTTATATGCATTTAGCCATAGAAAAGCCCGCATCCTCGAAGAATGCAGGCCGTCCAATGATAAAAGGATTAGCGGTTGTTGTTGTTGTTGTCGTTATTGCGGTTTCTGTTACGGTTGTTGTTGCGGTTATTGTTCAGGTCGTTATTGTCGATGAATTCGTTTTCGTTAGCGAATTCTACGTTGTTCACTTCCTGGTTGTTGTTGCGGTTATTGTCACGATTGTTGTCACGGTTGTTGCGGTTTCTGTTGTTACGATTGTCCATGGATAAAATCCTCCTGTGTATTTAAAGTTGGTGTGCAGGTCTTTTGCCCGCCACAATAGATAGTTTGTCCCGGTATTAAAAAATCATCCAAAGCATTTAAAGATCTGGAGGATGGAAATTTTACCAAGGTTCGTTGGATGTAAATAACGGCAGACCATAGGGAGGCACCTGGTCTGCCGTTATCTTTTTTATTCGTGCTCTCGCCACCGTGGATTAGTAGCCTCCGCCGAAGCCTTTAACATAGCCGCCTGCTCCGACAATGATGAGCAGGATGAAGAGCACGACAATCAAAGCAAAACCGTTTCCGCCGCCATAACCGCCGCCGTAACTCATAGATATTCCCTCCTTTATCCATGGGATCACTAATAGGATATGGCAGGATGGGAAATAAGTGCGGGACAACGGTTCATTTCAGTGAAGATTGTGCGTTTATCCAAGTATCGGCAACTAAATTTTGTCATCTTTATCGGTTCTTGGCTTTTGAGGAGGAGCATCCATATCCTCCCCGAACTCGGTCTGAAGGTTTTCATCTTTGCGGCGGAATTCACCGGAGTTTCTGTCACCGTTCTCTTCAAACACGGTGTTCTCCATATACTGATGGAAAAAGAATTCACCGACCGCGATAATCAAAGCGGAAATCAAGGCAGCAGTTCCCAGCGGGATGGTTTCTTCAAATAAATATCCCCCCAGAACCCAGACCCCGGCAAGTGCCAGTCCGAAGTCGGCCAGCGTAGAGCCGAAGTTTTCAATAACTGGAAGGAGATAGACATCGGCCAGGAAAGATAGTCCTGTCAGAATCAGACTGATGGCGAAAATATCTCCAAATGAAACTCCATAGATTGCGCCAAGGACGATCCACAGAACAGCAGCAATCATAACAAATTTTATTGCTAAAGCAGTCATATATCTCATTGTATTATCCTCCTTCCCTTATGCAGACTGTTTCCTTTCTATGTTTCCCTGTTTTCTTCCATGCATGCACGGAATACATGAAGGTGAAAAGGCTGGAATAAAAGACAAGTTGGAGAAAAGCAGGCAATCTGAGATAATAATTATACCAGTAAATATACGGAGGGGAAGCATGAGGGATATCATTTTGATGATAGCGGAAGCCGTTAACACGATTCATGATTTGTTAGTCGACTCAATTGGTATATATATGACGGACAAAGAGCTTCATTTTTGGATTTTTGGCATCATGGGGATGGGCACATACTTTTTTGTATATGTCTGTTTCAAATTATTTGAACATATGAAGTGGAGGACAGGGATTCTGTCGTTTATCTACACGTTTACGATCATGGTAGTCCTCGTCTTTGCCATCGAGCTGCAGCAGGCCATTACTAACCGGGGGAATATGGAGTTTGCCGATGCTGTTGCCGGGCTTTGGGGGTTTTTGGCTTTTTTCTTCGTATTCTTTGTAATTGTACTGTTGGGCTGGATGCTGTCGAAGGTGTTCCGTAAGTAAACTAGCGAGTGGAATGAGCTGCTCCGGAAATACACTTCGCTTTCCGCGGGCGGCTGGAGAGCCACCTCGTGCTTATCGCACTTCGGTGTCTCTCCTAGGCCTATCCTCCCTCAGGAGTCTGCGTGTATTTCCTCCGCTGAAATAGCTTAAGTAGCTCCGTTTCTGCTGAGAAACATACGAAATAGCGTACTAATTAACAAACAAATCACCTATGATTTGGTCTATTCCTTTTACTTATCAACGATTATTGGGTATTAACACTTGAATAATCATACAAAATCGCAACCCAAATAGCATAATGACAATAGCAGTTGTCAATGTTCGATTTCCTATGTGAATTTTAATGTTATTTGCGAAGCTGATTTTTTAATACCATTGTGAAAAAATATACTTAAACTAACGGGGCAGGTTTGTTGAAGATGAGTATGAGAACTTTTATGTGGCATTTGACGAGTAATAAAAAACCTCTTAAGAGTAAGAGGTTTAAACAATCGTATTTTCATTTATTAAAAGTTGTAGGGTTTCCGCTGATTCTTCAATATTATCAAATAATTTGACCGTATTATTTTTAAGATTGGTTACCTCTATAGTCCTTGTATGTTTTAAGCATCGTACTGTCATTACTGGTTGTTCATTAGAGCTAAATGTATGTGTAATCTCAACATTGTTGTACTGACAAAGAGTTTCAAGCATTTTTATTAGACTTTCTTTTGACATTTTAGTGTCTCCTCCTTAATAGATGGAAGATGACTAAGGAAAGTCAAAAGGTTCCCAACAATTGTATTGTTAATATATTAAGTATAACATATATATGGTATATTGCATAGTTTTTTCTGAATAGTTAGAATAATGTTAATAATAGCGAATGTTCTTATTAAACTAACTGGTGCGAAAGCTGAAGAATAATTGAACAAGAAGGCCTTCTGTTTAATGTAGAAAGAGGGATGTTTTTTTTGAGTGAATCGGGGTATATTATGAATAAATAAATTTCATTAGTAAAACAACCAAAGAAAAAAACTTGAAATTATGCACAATGGAGGAATGTTATATGAACACAGGTACAGTAAAATGGTTTAACGCAGATAAAGGTTTTGGGTTTATCGAAGTTGAAGGTGGAGACGATGTATTCGTACACTTCTCAGCAATTCAAGGCGAAGGTTTCAAAACATTGGAAGAAGGTCAATCAGTTTCTTTCGACATCGAAGAAGGTAACCGTGGACCACAAGCAACTAACGTTGTTAAATTATAACAAAATATAGAAAAAAGCTCTTCTGTCATGAAGTGCACCCCAAAAGTTAGAGTCAGAAATCTAACTTTTGGGGTGTTTCATTATGGCTAAGTATAGCTCCACATTGTACGGGAGTATCTTGATGGGTCACTCGGGTACAGATTATTGGCAAGTAAGTATGGAATAAAGTCAAGTACACAGCTCAGGAATTGGGTGAGCGTATACAAGAAACACGGCGCAGCCGGTTTAAATAGAAAGACAATCAAGGAGGCTTATTCTGTTCAATTCAAGATGGATGTACTAAACTTTATGAAAAGGACAGGCGCTTCGGTAGCTGAAACCGCACTTCAATTTGGATTGACCAACCCCAATGATTACTACTTGGAAGAAGGCATTCTTAGAAGGTGGCGCCGAAGCCCTAAACCGAAAGAAAGGACGGCCATCCATGTCTGATCAGGGGAAGAACAGAAAAAATAAAACAAGTAAACATGGTGAGATGACTCGGGAACAGAAGCTGGAACGTGAGAACGAACTTCTCCGTCTGGAGGTGGAATACCTAAAAAAGTTGAGAGCTTTTCAGATGGATCCGGAAGGCTATCTCAGAAAGCACAAACAGCGCTATCATTCGAACTCAAAGAAAGATTCCGATTGAAGGATGTCCTGCAGGTGGTGGGTATTCCTGAATCCTCCTATCATTATCACGTGAAAAGAATGAGGGCAGAAAATCCGAATCAGGCTCTGGAAGAAGAAATCCAATCCATTTTTGAAGAACACGATGGTAACTATGGTTACCGCCGTATCGGCTTTTTTTGGATTAGAAAGTTATATCCTAGCCTTTTATTTGTTAAGATGGATTACTTCCCAGCAGCAGGGCAAAGCCGGCTGTCCATCCTTATTCTATTCGAACACAAACATCCCCAGCCGTTAATTCGGCTGGGGATGCTATGCTCGTTATTTAACAGGTTCTGTTTCTTTCACTTTGACGATCCATCCGAATGGATCTTCCACTTTTCCGTACTGGATGCCGGACATTGTATCATATAAGCGTTTGGCTGTTTCGCCGATTTTTCCGTTGTTTACTTCGAGTTTTTTGCCTTCCCATGCCAGCTCGCCAATTGGGGAGATGACAGCGGCTGTTCCTGTACCGAAGGCTTCTTCCAGCTGACCGTCCACATAGGCCTGGTACAATTCTTCCATGGAGATCCGGCGTTCTGTGACCGGTACATCCCAATATTTCAGCAGTTCGATGACGGAATCACGGGTTACACCGCTCAGGATGCTTCCGTTCAGGGCAGGGGTGACGACTTCTCCGTTGATTTTGAAGAATACGTTCATGCTGCCGACTTCCTCAATATACTTTTTCTCCACACCGTCAAGCCACAATACCTGTGAGTACCCTTGCTTGGAGACCATTTCTTGGGCCTTCAAACTTGATGCATAGTTTCCACCGGTCTTCGCTTCTCCTGTACCGCCTTTAACTGCGCGTACATAGTGGTTTTCTACCGCAATTTTTACTGGATTGATCCCTTCCTTGTAATAAGCACCGACCGGTGAAAGGATGACAATCAATTTATAATGATGGGAAGGAGCGACACCGAGGTAAGGCTCCGTGGAAATAATGAATGGACGAATGTACAGGGAGGTGCCTTCCGCCTTAGGAATCCACTCTTTATCCGTATATATAAGCTGCTTGATTGCCTTCAGGACGAATTCCTCGTCAACCGGCGGGATACAGAGGCGGTCGTTTGAATGATTAAGGCGGGCGAGGTTTTTATCCGGGCGGAATAACTGAATTTCTCCATTTTCGGTATAGTAAGCCTTCATCCCTTCAAATACAGTCTGGCCGTAATGGAAAGCCATGGCAGACGGGTCGATTGTCAGCTTCTGGTAAGGTACAATCCGGGCGTCATGCCAGCCGAGAGGTTCCGAATAGTCCATCACAAACATATGGTCTGTGAAGCTTCTTCCAAATTCCAGATGGTCTGTATCAGGTTTTTCTTTCTTCGTATCACAGTGTTCAACTCTTACTGTCCATTCTTCCATGTTACTATCCCCTTGTTGTTGAATTTTTAATACCTATCTTAAACCTAATTTAAAATAATGGCAACCCCTAATTTTCTGTTTTTTCTCTTTTTAGACAATGATATGCTATGGTAATAATACTACTACATGGAAAAGAGGAAGCTGCAGATGAAAAAGACATTGATGTTCGACCTGGACGACACACTTTTATGGGATGAAAAAAGCATTAAGGAGGCTTTTAAGGCAACATGCCGGTTGGCGGAAGAAAAATACGCAGTTGACCCAGCGGCGCTGGAGAATCATGTGCGAAAAGAAGCGAGGGATCTCTATGCCTCCTATGAGACCTATGAGTTTACCAAAATGATTGGCATCAATCCATTTGAGGGACTGTGGGGAACTTTCCCGGATGAAGGGGAGGATTTCGCCAAGCTGAAGGAAATCGCTCCTGCCTACCAACAGGAGGCATGGCTCAGGGGACTCAAAGAAAGCGGCATTGATGATGAGGAGTTCGGCCGGGAACTGGCAAGTGCCTTCCCTGAACAACGGAAGAAACATGCCTATGTCTATGATGATACGTTCACCGTATTGGACAAACTTCAAGGGAAATATAACCTGCTTCTCCTGACAAATGGCTCACCGGACCTTCAGCAGATCAAGCTGGATATCACGCCGGAGCTTGTTCCGTATTTCGATGAGATTCTTGTTTCAGGCGCCTTTGGCAAAGGGAAGCCTGCAGCGGAAATATTCGAGCATGCATTGGATCTTCTGAAAGCGGATAGGGAAGAGGTGCTGATGGTTGGTGATAACCTAATGACAGACATACTTGGTGCCAACCGGACTGGCATCGATTCGGTATGGGTCAATCGCAAAGGGAAAACAGCAGAAGAAGTGGTTCCTACGTATGAAATCTCCAAGCTGGAAGAGCTGCTGCCTCTTTTAGAGAAGATTAATCAAGGATAAATGAAAAGAGCCCCGCAGCTAACCTTACTGCGGGGCTCTTTGTATGCTGATGTGTCTTAGAGGTCTATGGCAGTCACTTCATAGATTTCTTCCAGTTCTTTTAATGTGTCCAGTTCCTTCTCATCGAGATGCCTATCGACGGTAAGCATCATGATTGCATTCCCGCCGATATCGGAACGGTCCACCTGCATGGTTGCGATATTGATCTCATGACGGGCAAGCAAAGACCCCATTTTCCCGATGACACCTGGGATGTCTTTATGGTTGATGACGACAATATGCCCTTTTGGCGTTACATCCACATTGTAGCCGTCGACCTTTACGATTCTTGCGCCAAGCCCGTTCAACAGTGTACCGGATACACTGCGCTTTCCGGATTTCATCACCACTTCGACACTGATGAGGTTGGTGAACCCTTTCGTAGATGCTGTCTTATTTTCATGGATGGAAATGCCTTTGCGCTCCGCCAGATAAAGGGCGTTGACATCATTCACATGGTCACCGAGGTGGCGTTTTAGGAATCCTTTGACTGCATTTCTTGACAGGGGTGCTACCTCCACATCATACAGATCGCCGGCATAGGAAATGTTTATCTCCTCGGCAACATCCTCGGTCCGGCCAATCAGGAATTCACCAAGCTTTTCGGATAAATTGAAATACGGCTCAATCGTATTCAAAATCTCTTTCGGCAATGAAGGGAGATTGACCGGGTTTTTTACCGGTTCACCATTTAAGAATCCTGCCACATCATGGCTCACATCGATGGCTACCGTTTCCTGGGCTTCAAAGGTGCTGGCCCCCAGATGTGGTGTAGCAATGACCTCAGGCAGCTCCAGCAGCCGATGGTCGGTAAATGGCTCCTCTTCGAAAACGTCCATGGCAGCTCCGGCAACCTTTCCGGATACAATAGCATGATAGAGGGCATCTTCATCGATGATGCCGCCGCGTGCACAATTAACAATCTGGACGCCATCCTTCATTTTCCCGAATGCATCGGAATCGATCATATGCTTGGTTTCCTTCAGCAGGGGCGTGTGGATCGTGATGAAGTCGGCTGCTTCCAGCACTTCATCCAGTGTGCCGTAACCTATTCCCATGTTATCCGCCTTTTCCTTCGTTAGGAACGGATCATAGGCGATGACATTCATACGCTGTCCTTTCGCGCGATAAGCCACTTCCGCACCGATTCTGCCCAGTCCGACAATTCCCAAGGTTTTATTCTTTACTTCCACCCCGACATATTTTTTCCGGTCCCATTTCTTTTCTTTCAAAGAAAGATAGGCTTGCGGAATATTGCGGGACAAGGACATAATCATGGCCATCGTGTGTTCCGCGGCGGAATTGGTGTTGCCATTTGGAGCATTTACCACAATGATTCCATTTTCGGTGGCTGCCTCCAAGTCGATATTGTCCACGCCGACACCGGCACGGGCGATGATTTTCAAGTTGGATGCCTGTTCGATGATTTCGCGTGTCACCTTGGTTTGGCTGCGGACCAATAGGGCATCGAACTTGCCTATCTTCTCCATGAGTTCTTCAGGCTTCAATCCGGTATCCACCACAATGTTCATATTGTCGGCTGCTCTTAGCGGCTGGATGCCGTCTTCACTGAGCGGATCTGCAATCAATATGTTAAACATGGTCCAGTTCCTCCTCTATTCCTATGTATGCTTCCCTTGCAGGTTCCATCAAGTGTTGTGTTTCCCCTATGTACGATCCTGTCAACATGTCCCTTTCCCCTTTCTACAGATATATATAGCCATTATATAACATTAAATAATTTTCAGCATAGCAAAAGTTCGGATAAAGTCAATGTATTATGTGAATTTCGACACAATACGATGGATGAAAGCGGTTAATTGGGAATTATAGAAAAATTTTAACGAAAAAGGTTGATTTTTGTCGTTTAAGGGGGTAGTATATTGCATATTATCTAACATTTCAAAAAGTGAGGTTTCAGCGATGACTACATTTATCATTTCCATCGTACTATTAATAGTAGGGTACATTGTATATGGGAAGGTTGTTGAACGGATTTTCGGCATCAATGATGACCAGGAAACGCCCGCATATTCCCGTAATGACGGCATGGATTATATGCCGATGAGCTGGTGGAAAGGGAGTCTTATACAACTCTTGAATATCGCTGGAACTGGACCGATATTCGGAGCCATACTAGGGGCGCTGTACGGGCCGATAGCCTTCGTCTGGATTGTAATCGGCTGTATCTTCGCCGGTGCCGTCCATGATTACTTCTCCGGGATGATGTCCCTGAGGCATGGGGGTGCCCAGTTTCCATCGTTGGTGGGAAGGTACTTGGGGAAATACGCAAAAATACTTACGACGATTTTATCCATCTGCCTAATGATCCTGGTGGCAGCAGCATTTACAGCAGCACCTGCCCAGCTGATTTCATCATTGACTCCACTCAGCTTTACGGCATGCCTGTTGGTTATCTTTGCCTACCTGCTGCTGGCAGCTGTCCTGCCGGTGAACAGGATCATCGGGAAGGTCTATCCAGTATTTGGAGCTATACTTATATTTATGGCAGTATCAATCGGAATTGGGATGTTCTTCTTTGAAGAGCCGATCCCGAATCTGACCTTCAGCAACCTGCACCCTGGCGAACTGCCGATCTGGCCGCTGTTGATGGTGACCATCTCCTGTGGAGCGATATCCGGATTCCACAGTACACAGAGCCCGATTATTGCCCGGACCTTGAAGAAGGAAAGTGAAGGAAGAAAAGTCTTCTACGGAGCAATGATTGGTGAGGGTGTCATCGCCTTGGTCTGGGCGGCTGCCGGCATGACTTTCTTCGGCAGTACAGGCGCACTCCAGACAGCACTTGATGCAGGCGGACCAGGCGGGGTAGTAAATGAAATAAGCATTTCCACACTCGGCGTGTTCGGCGGACTTCTGGCAATCATGGGGATTGTAATTCTGCCTATCACTACTGGCGACACGGCACTTCGTTCATCGAGGATGATGCTTGCCGAGCTGTTGGGCCAATTGACCAAGACAGATATGATGAAGAAAAAAGGCACACTCGCACTGCTGATCATCCCGGTCGCCCTGCCGGCACTGTTCCTGTCCATGATTGATTATAATTTCTTGTGGCGCTATGTAGGCTGGTCCAATCAGGTAGTTGCGACGGTGATGCTGTGGACAGGTGCCATGTACTTGTTGAAGAACCATAAGTTCCATTGGATCTGCAGTATACCGGCCCTGTTTATGACAGCAGTCGTCAGCACCTATGTATTCTATGCTCCGGAAGGTTTCAGCATGGATTACGGAATTTCCATGCTGCTCGGCGGCATCATCTGGGTGGCAGTTGCAGCCTGGTTTATCCGTAAACTGATCAGCCAGAAATCGCAGGATAAATACCAAATAACGGAAAGCAAAGCCGGTTAATGCTAGTTTTATACATTTTCATGTATGGAGGCCCCTTCTGATCAAGAAGGGGCCTTGTTGTTTTATTAGGATTTCATACTGGATAAAGGCAGTGGGAGAGATTTATAAAAAAACATGTAAATGCATAATTATAAATAATTTCTCATAAATATTGATTTATCTATTGACTTTTTTCTGATTTCTTTCCATAATGATATCAACCATATCGATCGAGAGACGGATGAGTAGTAAGCATGCAACGTGGCGAAAGAGAGCTGGATCTCTAAGCTGGAAGGTCCGGCCGCAAACAGCATGCTGAACGTGCATCCCGAGACCCGCATAAAACTGCGGGCGCCCTTCAGCGTTATCGAAGCAAAGTGGGATGTACGCATCCAAAAAATGGTGGCACCGCGGAAGACGGCTCTTTCGTCCTTTTAATAGATAGGATGATTAGGGCCTTTTTTGATAGATTTCAGAGTGTCCGGCAATTAACGGGACTTTTATTTACAAAATACTAAATCAGGAGTAATCGTCATGAAGAAAAAACGTATTGTAGTGAAAATTGGCAGCAGTTCTTTAACAAATGCCAAGGGAGAAATCGACGAGGAAAAACTGGATGATCATATTTGTGCATTGGCAGAATTACGGAAGGAAGGCCATGAAGTCATACTGGTCTCATCCGGAGCAGTAGCGGCTGGGTTTGCCAGGCTTGGATATTGCTCACGGCCTGTTACCATTAAAGGAAGGCAGGCGGCGGCAGCCATCGGGCAGGGGCTGTTGGTCCAGACATATAATGAGAAGTTGGCGGAGCATAAGCTTACACCAGCACAATTGCTGCTGACCCGGCATGACTTTTCCAATCGGGACCGGTATAAGAATGCAGTGGCGACCACCACGGAGTTGCTGGAGCGGGGTGTCATCCCGATCATCAATGAAAATGACACAGTGTCTGTAGATGAACTGACTTTCGGAGATAATGATATGCTTTCCGCTTTGGTGAGCGGTTTTGTGCATGCCGACCAGTTGATCATACTCACAGATATTAATGGGCTGTATAATGGAAATCCGCGTACCAACCCTTCAGCAATCAAATATGACTCTCTAGAGGAAGTAACGGACCTAATGATCCAGGGGGCGGATGCCAACGGATCAAAAGTAGGAACGGGCGGCATGAAGTCGAAGCTGCTTGCTGCCAAAACGGCCATGTCCCTTGGTGTCCCTGTGTTCATCGGTACAGGGAAGGGAAGCAGGAAGCTCGTGGATGTATTGGAAGGACACGGGGATGGCACATATATTGCCAACCAGTCACTGAAACCGGTCAATATCCGCAAGCAGTGGATTGCCCTTCATTCCAATCCCAATGGAGTTATCTATGTAGATCAAGGGGCCGAAGAGGCGATCCTCTATAACGGGAAGAGTCTGCTGCCTGCCGGAGTGTTCAAGGTGAAAGGGACCTTCCAGAAAGGGGATGTGGTTCAGGTGCATGGGACAAACGGGCTGATTGGCAAAGGGGAAATCAGCTGCTCGTCCGATGAACTGAAAAAGGTGCTGGAAAATAAAGAGGAGCATCATACCCGCAGTATCGTTTCATTTGTAGAAGTCATCCATCGGGAAGGATGGGTTCAAGTATAAAGGAAAGCCAACCGGGAAAGCTCCAGCGATTCTTTTAGCAAGGAATCTTCCCGGTAAATTTTCAATCATACCGAAGGAGGAGATCTCATGGAAAAAATATTGTCAGAAGTGCAGACAAAAGGCAAGGCGGCCAAGGCAGCCAGTTATGAACTGATGGGTATAACGACAGCCGAAAAGAATCATGCGCTTGAATTGATAGCCGGTCAACTGCAGGCGGACCAGTCCTATATTCTGGAGGAAAATGCCAAGGACATTGAACAGGGGAAGGATAGGGGGCTTTCCGATTCCATCCTTGACCGCATCATGCTGAGTGAAGCAAGAATCAAAGATATGGCCGATGCCATCCAAATGCTGGTGGAAATGAATGATCCCATCGGTGAAGTGTTGGAAACCATTGAAAAGGAAAATGGGCTGTCCATTCAGAAGCAGCGGGTGCCGATCGGGGTGGTGGGCATGATTTATGAGGCAAGGCCGAATGTTACCATCGATGCAGCCACCCTGTCTCTGAAGACGGGAAATGCGGTGGTATTGCGCGGCAGCTCTTCCGCCAAGTTTTCTAATATTGCCCTGGTGAAATCGATCCATACCGCTCTGGAAAAAAGCAATCTGCCGGTGGATGCCGTCCAACTGATTGAAGATACGGACAGAGAGACGGCCAAGGAGCTGTTCCGGTTGAATGATTACTTGGATGTCTTGATTCCACGTGGTGGGAAAAATCTGATCGATACAGTCGTACGTGAATCCTCCGTCCCTGTTATTGAAACAGGTGCCGGCAACTGTCATATCTATATAGATGAATCGGCAGACAAGAAAATGGCGCAAGAAATTGTTCTGAATGCCAAATTGCAGCGCCCATCCGTCTGCAACGCCATCGAGTCACTCCTTGTCCATTCGAACTGGTTTAAGGAAAACGGCAAGGATTTGTTGGAGAAGCTCGCGGAAAAAGATGTGCAGATATACGGGGATAAGACGGTTACAGAGGCTTTCTCCAAGGCAGAACTGGCAACAGAAGAGGATTGGCATGCCGAATACCTTGGCCTGACGATCAGTGTGAAGCTCGTAGATGATACGAAGGAAGCCATCGACCATATTAATACATATGGTACGAATCACTCCGAAGCCATTCTGACAGAGGAAGAAGGAAATGCGGCAATGTTCCTGCAGGGTGTTGATGCAGCAGCCGTATACCATAATGCTTCTACCCGATTTACGGACGGCTCGGAGTTCGGCTATGGGGCAGAAATCGGAATCAGTACGCAAAAACTGCATGCGAGAGGGCCAATGGGACTACCTGCTCTAACTTCCAGCAAGTTTTTCATCAAGGGAAGCGGCCAGATCAGGAATTAATAGAAGGTCGGCATACGCGAGTAGTTTCGTTCCGGTGTGGAACTATACGAATAATATACAAATCCGGAGACCAGATTCTATGCGATCTGGTCTCTTATTTTTTCCTTATATCAACTATTATCGGTTGGTAACATATAAATTAGCACATGAATTCGCAGCCCAACTAACATAATGACAACAGCCGTTGTGAACGTGCCAATGAACACGTTAAGTGTGTTTCTATTTTCTGTGTTAATGTTAATAATTTCATATTAATATAAACACAAAGATTGTGAAGGACTGTACTTAAACTACGAGACAGTACAGTGTAATGAGGGACTATTGTATTTTTGTCAAAAAAAGAGTCGGAGTTAAGTTCAATTCCGACTCTTGGAAGTTTGGGGCCATACTATTGTTCAATAAATAATTGCCCCCTCTATTATGAAAAGAGGGGCAAAAATAAAAGACGTTACAAAACCCGGAATGCTTTAGCTGTTTTTTCAGCAAATTCAAGTGGTGGTTCAACTGATTCCCAGTGTATATACATTAGCCTTGGGTCCTCAAATAACCAGTGGTTGTGTAAAGCAGTTACAATCAGATCTTGTTTACGGAGAGCGCTAATGAATTCTTGTGTTTCATCTTGTAGAATCACTGTTTCACCAAGGTTTAGTGCATTCCCACGGCTATCCACGTCCTCAAATGAAAAAAGAGCCGCAATTGCTAATGGTGAATTGGTTTCTCTATTTAATATGGTTGGATTTAACTCAGATCTAATGCGTGTAGCTACACAAACATCATTAACAATTTCATGACTATCCGCTTCTAGGATATCAGCAAATTGTTCACATAAACTTTCTAGGTCTTTCGTGTGGTGATGTTTGTGATGGCGTTTATGGCGCTTGGATGTTTTACTATGCTTGAGGCGATTCTTTAAGAAATCTTCTAAATCCCTATTTCTGATTTTTCTATACATAACCTATTTTCCTCCTTTCATTTTTAGCATATGGGGGGAATAGAAAGCTTGTTTGTGTCAAAGTACCTGAATACAACAAATAGTAAGATTTGTGCTTCAGCTTATAAATTGTGAAGTTATGTATCCTTTAAAATACAAATGGGACATTAAAATTAATTGGAATAAGAAAAACGTCATGGTTTACTGCGGAATAGACTGATACTGTGCAATAAACGTTTTTGTTTTCAAGTGACTTTGTGAAAAAGTGATGGGACTGGTTTAGTCGTTTTTAAGGGAAAGTTGATCTACGTAAATTAGTAGAGGTTCTAGAATATATGCGGGGAAATCAACTTTCTTTTATTGATAACCCGACACGATTCCACTTATTTTTTCGTTTTTATTATTTTGAAGGAAAATTGGTTGACTGCAAAGATTAAATTATGATATTATTAAAATTTTGATAAAACCAACATGTATGTTAAGCTTAATAAGGTTACACATATATGGAGGTGGTTTTTTTGTTTGAAATTGGCGATAACATCGTTTATCCAATGCACGGAGTAGGTATAATTAAAGCCATAGAAGAAAAGGAAGTTTCAGGGGAAAAACAACAATATTATGTCATAAACATGTTAATCAGTAATATGCAAGTGATGATTCCTACGGGTAAAATATTGAATTCAAGTATACGCCCAGTTACTGACATAATTGCATTAAAACACCTCATACACATTTTTCAGCATGGAGAATCAGATAGATTGCTGCCGTGGAAACAAAGGTATAAAGTGAACACGGATAAATTAAAAACAGGTAAAATACAAGAAGGCGCTGAAGTTGTACGTGATTTAATGCGTTTGAAGAAAGAGAAGGCGCTTAATTCAAGCGAAAAAAAGATGTTTGATAACGCACATGAATCTTTGATTAGTGAATTAAGATTAATTAAAGGGATCACTAAAAATCAAATAAAAATTTTCTGTTAAGGTTAATTATAGATAATGCATTGCATCTCCCAAAAATACCCTCAATTTTCTGGGGATATTATTATTAAAGGGAAATCATTTAAAAGACAGTATCTTTTTTGAGTGACACGTGCTATACTATGAATAACTTAATTGTTCGTGCTAGCAATACAAGATCTATGTCATAGTCCTACAATGTATATCATCGTCTTGAATTATTATCAGAACAACCAAAGTAATACACGTGCACTATGCACAACGGAGGAATTTCATATGAACACAGGTACAGTAAAATGGTTTAACGCAGATAAAGGTTTTGGATTTATCGAAGTTGAAGGTGGAGACGATGTATTCGTACACTTCTCAGCAATTCAAGGCGAAGGTTTCAAAACATTGGAAGAAGGTCAATCAGTTTCTTTCGACATCGAAGAAGGTAACCGTGGACCACAAGCAGCTAACGTTGTTAAACAATAATTAATATAATTGGTGAAAAGTTCTTCTGTCACAGAAGGGCTTTTTATTTTTTTGCCGTTAAATATGTATGGGGGGTTATATATACTTGTTTTTATCAATAATTTGTTATCATACTTGAGCAGGTGTGCCTATTTGGCATTATATATGACATTTATTGTTCCTCAACACGGACTAAAGCACCGCTCACTCGGTCGCCAGCACCGCCCACACGGGCACCAGCAATACTCAAATAAGGACTAATTATAACAGTTTGAAATGTATACAGCATGGCGATAGTTGAAAATTGTTGTTTTTAGGACATCCCAAGAGAGAAAATGAATAAGGAAATTAAAAGTGATATTTCCGGTGAATAAAGAATGCTGGCATTAGGACCAGCATTCAGGCTGCCGAGTCTTTCTCGACAGCTCTTTATAGGGTTCTATATTCTTAATGAAGGATGCCATTGTTCTTATCATCATCATCGACTACTTCATTAATTTTCTCTTTGGCTTGCTCTATTAGTTCATCAGTAATCATCACAACGTCTGTGTCATATTTTTCGTCCCTTGATACTTTAAATTGGAGTTTTTCTGCATATGGAGCTGATCTATTCATCATAAAAGCTGAGGTAATTTCACAATATTTTTCACGGGCTTCCTCCACACTTATTTTATCTGTAACAATGTCGTTCATTAAATTTAATGCAAGGATATTTGCAGCTTCCATATCACAACGGGAAGAAACTTCACCTCTTGTTCTCTCAACAATGACACTGCCGTCAAATTTTGCGAGTTCACTAAACTTTTCAAAGGGTACGTTATAGTTAATATAGTTCTCGATAACATCGGTATGGGGCTGTGGGAAATCATGTGGGATTTCATCACGATAGACAATGGTTCTCTTCCAAGGGCCATTGTTATACCAAATCAGCCTGCTTTCAGTAGCTTCATTAGGAGGGCCGTATTGATCTATTGTAAGATTAGCTGCTTTTTTAGACATTGCATTCCAATCCTTCACAATAGATTTGACTGTATCCATATTTGCAAAAGTTTTCGTTGTTTTTTCGGCACCACCAACTGTTTGTACTTTTAAATCACTTCTCATAGCAAGTCCGGCAGTTTTCAATTTTTCTTCTTGTTCCATAATTCCCCTCCTAAGTGTTGGTTTTATCTTTAACATATCCCAAACCCTTATTAATATAAGTAACTGATGATAGAATAAACTAATAAGGTATTGGGGGTTTTTACAGAAAAAATAGGATAAAAAAACCATAACCAGATATAATTGGAAACTTTCCTTAGATAGTTAGCGTGTACATACTTGGAAAAGAGTGGATGAAAGAAAAAATACCAAATGCCGACCACTAATCCCTCCTCGTAAATCTGTCCCTATTGGACAAAATAAGGTACGGAAAAGTGCTGCTAAAACAATGGCACTTTCCTTAGAAAATGCGAAGGAGTGATATAGATGGCTGAAAACAACAAACAGAAGCGTGACGATAGGTATGTAAATAAGAATGTAGGGAGTGGTGTAGGTGTAGCTCCTGGAGACACAATATCATCTGCTCTTGATCCATTTGGCGGGGCCGCAGCTGCAGTCGGCGAGCCGGCCGACAACAATGAGAAGAGAGGCGCCGCTGAAGACAATGATCGCTCCAAATAAAGGAGTAGACTAAGGTAAAGTCATCCTTTTACAGAAGGGGTATGGCATGGAGGCTGGGGCATAATTAAAACGTTTAACTCTAAAGGCGAACAATAAACTGCATTAGCGTAGGAAATACACGAAGACTCCAGCAGGAGGACAGGCCTAGGCGAGACAACGCAGTGCGAAGCACAAGGTGGCTCACCAGCCGCCCGCGGAAAGCGAAGTGTATTTCCGGAGAGGTTTATATCCACTAATCAAGTTCGTTCTTTCTTTTAATTGAACACTTTTGCCCCAGCCTCGTTCAAAGGATCCGGAAATCAAACCGGTTCTCTCCGGCCGAATGTCCATGCTCATAGCTCCGTTCGACGAAAGTGACATGGTTGGAATAGTCAATCAGCATTACAGTGGAAGCCCGTGTGCCATATTCCGGCATTTGGATGAACAGCGGCGACAGCTCGCGTTCCATCTGTACCCCGACACCTGTATCAGGAAGCTGTTCATCCGGAGCTTTCTCTGCATCTGAAATGATATCGAACAAAGGCTCGGGATGAAGGCTTTCATGGGATTTTACATATTCCTTCAAGTTCCTCTTTCCCTTGACCACTTTGGGCCATGGAGTGTTCAATGTATCGTTGCTCAACCCATGTGTGCCCGGCTCAATTTCTGTTATTTCATTATATACATTATGGTAGTGAAGGAGCTGCTGCGTGTCACCGGCAATCAGGTTGAAACCGGTATAGCGCTTCCGGTTTTTCTGCAAATGATGCATAAACGCTTCAGGAGACGAATCACCACTCAAATATTCTTTGACAATCTCTCCCCGGGAGATGCCGCCCACAGCCATATGCTCCGGACTGCGATAATTGGTCAACGCGGCAAAACGGCCATTTTTGGTAACGCCCAGCCATGTCCCCATTTGTTCTAAATCTCTGCCTGCAAGGATATTCGGCTCATCTTCCCAAAAATCTGCAGGGGCAGTGGGGCGCCCGTAAAATTCATCCCGGTTTGCTGCAACAATCAATGGATAGGTTGGATGAGCCTGGAAGTGGAAGTTAATCAGACACACATTTCTCGTCCCCTTTTTGGATTCAATTATATAGGCAGGCATCAGGCATATCAAAATATACGTTTCCAACCAACTGGCTTTATAAACGTTTATCCACAAAAAAGGGATACCGATCGATTGCTGATCAGTATCCCTCTAATTTTATGCTGCCGTCCTACTTACTTCCCGAATACATCTTTCCATTCTGAGCGGTGGTCAAGCATTTCACGGGCGATATCTTTAGCGCCCGCCAGGCTGTGGTTGGCCGCCCAGCCACACTGGACCTCATTGCATGCCGGAACTTCTGTCGCTTCCAATACGTCATTCAATGTCTTTTCCAATGCATCCAGGACTAAGTCATAGTCCTCCGTATTCAGGATAGCAAGGTAGAATCCTGTCTGGCAGCCCATTGGACTGATATCAAGGACATTATCCATATGATTGCGGATATTCTCGGCCATTAGATGCTCGATGGAATGCAGGCCGGCCATTTCCATATGATCCTTGTTCGGCTGTTTGAAACGGATATCATATTTATAGACTTTATCGCCATGGGCACCTTCTGTTACTCCAACGAGACGTACATATGGCGCTTTTACTTTCGTATGGTCAAGATTAAAGCTCTCCACATTCATTTTCTCTGCCATTCATAGACACTCCTTTATTATTTTTGGAAAAAATAGATTCATATTCCTCTATACTAACATATGAAAGAAAAGGGATGTACTACCTTTTTTTCGGAAAGTGCGATGCTAAAGGAATGCAGTCATGCCTTAATAAGAGAGCGCTTGCAGGTCAAAGGTCCATGGATAGGAGCCATTGGAGCTGCGCAAAAATTGTCGAAAAGGCATTGCATGTATGCATATTTTATGTATAATTATTAACATCAATTAATAAATATACGATTTTATACAGGAGGCAATCATATGTGTAAGACATCAAGAGACTGGAAAGATCTGACGGCAACCATAGGAGATTATCTGGCGCCAAGCATGGCGAAGGACCATCCCAATCTTCCTGTGGTAAAAGCGGAAGGCTGCTACTACTATGGGGTGGATGGAAAAGAATATTTGGACTTTACGTCCGGGATAGCAGTGGAGAACGTGGGACACCGCCATCCGAAAGTAGTACAGGCCATCAAGGACAGTGCCGATCATCTGATCCATGGACCTTCCGGTGTCATCATGTATGAGTCCATCCTGAAATTTGCCGAGGAACTGCAGGGCATTCTCCCCGGCAATCTGGATAATTTCTTTTTCGGAAACAGTGGAACGGAAGCTATTGAAGGAGCATTGAAGCTGGCCAAATACGTGACAGAGCGTCCGTATGTGATTTCATTTACCGGCGGGTTCCATGGAAGGACGATTGGGGCCATGAGTGTTTCCACCTCCAAAAGCAAGTACCGGAAGCATCAGCAGCCATCCTGGTTGACTTACCAGCTGCCATATGCGAATCCGCAGAACTGTCCAGAAGGGGAAGACCCTGAGGAGTACTTCCCTGAACAATTGGAAAGGGAAGCAAAAAGCTTGTTCAGCCACCAGGTGGATCCAGAGGAAGTGGCCTGCATGATTGTGGAGCCGATCTTGGGGGAAGGCGGGTATGTTATCCCACCTTCATCCTGGCTGAAGAAAATTCGGGAAATTTGTGATCGCCACGGCATTTTGCTCATCTTTGACGAGGTGCAGACTGGCTTTGGCCGGACGGGTAATTGGTTCGCATCCCAGACGTTTAATGTGACACCGGATATTATGGCGATCGCCAAAGGGATTGCAGCGGGTATGCCACTAAGTGCAACAGTTGCAAGCAAGGAACTGATGGATCAATGGCCGATGGGGGCACATGCAACTACTTTTGGAGGGAATCCAATGGCATGTGCAGCCGCAAGAGCGTCCCTGTCAGTGATGAAAGAGGAGAAACTGCTGGATAACGCCAATGCGATGGGAGAGCATGCACTTTCCAAGTTGGATGAATTGAAGCAGAAGCACGAGATGATAAAAGATGTAAGGGGAGTCGGCCTGCTGCTGGGCATTGAAATCGAACATCCCCAGACGAAGGATCCGGATGGAGAACTCGTCATGAAGATTCTCGACGGCTGCTTGGAAAAAGGGGTGCTGTTCTATTTATGCGGTAATGCCGGAGAAGTCATCCGTATGATTCCACCGCTCACCGTCACGCAAGAGCAGGTCGAGCATGGCATTGCCATTTTGGATGAGGTTTTGACAGATTTAGAAGGGGGTTTATAGGATGGAGATAAATAGTAATAAAGAATTGGCAGGAACAGGTGCCAATCCGATTTGGAAATTCCTGATCCCCTCTTTGATAGGTGTCTTGTTTTTCCTCGTCCCAATCAAAGTGGACGGGGAGTTCACCATTGGTGTCGGCATACTGGCTTCCTCTCTGCAGGGGGCATTCGGTGAAGCACTGCCTGCAGTCATCGTGGCCATATTGGGAATGTCCACCGTCATGACCACGATTGCAATTGCAGTCAAGCCGAAGTTCATGATGGACAGCCCTTTTCTGAAAGGATTATTCATTACAGGGCCGTTCGGATTTACCATGAGATTGGTTGGTTTCTTGGTCGGGATCATGACGTTGTTCGAATTCGGGCCGGAGTTCATCTGGTCCATGAATACAGGTGGAGTAGTACTGTATGATCTGGCACCTGTATTACTGACATGGTTCCTGTTCGCTGGGCTATTGCTTCCACTGCTGGTGGAGTTTGGCCTGATGGAACTCATCGGTTCGCTGCTTCAGAAAGTGATGCGTCCGATCTTCACATTGCCGGGCAGATCGTCGATTGACAGTATGGCATCTTGGATGGGGGCCGGCCCTGTCGGTGTCCTCGTAACAACCCAGCAATATAATGAAGGATTCTATTCCAAACGGGAATCCTCTGTGATCGCCACCACGTTTTCCGTATCATCGATTGCTTTCAGTCTGGTGGTTGCCAATGTGATTGGTGTCGGACATTTATTCATCCCGCTTTATCTTACAGTGGCATTTGCCTGTGTCGTCGCTGCTGTAATTATGCCGCGGATCCCGCCGCTTTCCAGAAAAAAGGATACTTATTATGAGCCGGTAGGAAAGCAGATCAATGAAGAGGTCCCAGAAGGTGTCTCTTCCATAGAGTGGGGCTGGAAGGAAGCCATGCGTAAGGCAGGAGAGGCGAAGAGCCCGATGGAACTCGTGAAAAGCGGTTCAAAGACCGTGCTCGATATATGGATGGGATTGATTCCGCTTGTAATGAGCCTTGGGGCTGCAGCCTTGATTATCGCAGAATATACACCAATCTTTGAGATTCTTTCCTATCCGCTGGTGCCAATTCTCGAATGGATGAGAATTCCGGAAGCTGCCGCGGCTGCGCCTACCATGCTTGTCGGTTTTGCGGATATGTTCCTTCCGGCAGTGCTGGGAAGCGGTATTGAGAGTGAATTGACCAGATTCGTTGTCGGTGCTCTCTCATTGACTCAAATCATTTATATGTCGGAAATCGGTGTACTCATTATGCGTTCGAATATCCCGATCAACTTCCTTGAACTGTTCATCATCTTTGTGGAACGGACCATCATCACGCTGCCGATCATTGTCTTGATTGCCCATCTTATAGTATTTTAAATATAGAAAAATAGACAGCAGTCCACATAAGGGCTGCTGTCTTTCAATGGAAAAGAATGGGAGGTCGTCGATATGGAAGTCCCGATACAGAAAATTACGATGAAGCGGCTGAAAATGCGGCTGAAGACCCCATTTGCCACCAGTTTCGGAACCATGAGGCATAAAGAATTCTTTCTGCTGGCGGCAAGTGATGGGGAGGGGAATACGGGGTATGGCGAATCGGCTGCCTTCACCGAACCTTGGTATACAGAGGAAACGGTAGAAACGACCCGCCATATGCTGGAAGATTTCCTGATTCCGATCTTGGGAGAGAATAAAGTCAGCCATCCGGATGAGGTCTCCGAGCTGTTCCGGCCAATCAGAAGGAACAACATGGCCAAGGCAAGTGTGGAAGGGGCGGTTTGGGATCTCTATGCCAAGCGAAAAGGCATACCTCTTGCCGAGGCGCTCGGGGGCAAAAAGCAAAAAATTGATGTAGGGGTCAGTCTCGGCATCCAGCCGACCGTCAAGGATACCCTCGAGGTGATGGAACAGTATTTGGAGGAGGGGTATAAGCGGATCAAGCTGAAGATAAAGCCGGGGTGGGATATAGATGTCCTAAGGGAAGTACGGCGCCGATTTCCCGAGGCACCGATCATGGCAGATGCCAATTCTGCCTATACATTGGAGGATATCGACCACCTGAAACAGCTGGATGATCTGGATCTTCTCATGATAGAACAGCCGCTTGGAGCGGATGACATTATCGACCATGCAAAACTGCAAAGAGTTATCCAGACACCTGTTTGTCTGGATGAAAGCATCACCTCGCTGGAGGATGTTAAAAAGGCCCGCGAATCGGGCAGCTGCCAGGTGATCAATATCAAGATCAGCCGTGTCGGAGGGCTGACGGAAGCCCGGAAAATCCATGATTTTTGCCAGCGGCAGGGTATCCGGGTCTGGTGCGGTGGCATGCTGGAAGCAGGTGTCGGCAGGGCACACAATATAGCGTTGACCACCTTGCCTCAATTTCTGCTTCCTGGTGACACTTCTGGATCCTCCCGCTATTGGGAAAAGGACATCATCAAGCCGGAAGTGGTAGTGACAGATGGCGAAATTTCCGTCCTCGACCGGCCGGGAATCGGCTATGAACTGGATGAGGAAGCTGTCCGGAGATTTACCATCGAGGAGAAAGTATTTGAATTATGACAGAGAAAAAATGCGATCATCCCAAGCGTAAGGGGTGATCGCATTTTTTTTACAGTCTATTAAGTGCCTGGTCGAGATCCTCTATCAAGTCTTCGGCGCGTTCGATCCCGATGGAAAAGCGGAGCAGTGTATCGGTGATGCCGCGGCTTTCTCTTTCTTCTTTAGGTATCTCTGCATGTGTCTGGGTAGCTGGATAGGTGATAAAACTCTCTACACCGCCCAGACTTTCCGCAAACGTAATCAGTTCGAGATTTTGTAGCAGTGGATCGACCCAGTCACTGTTTTTCAGCCGGAAGGACAGCATTCCGCCTTTGCCCGGATACAATACGTTTTCTACCGCGGTGTGGCCCTCCAAGAATTCTGCAATCTTTCTGGTATTCTCCTGATGGCGGTCCATCCTCAGTGAGAGTGTCTTCAGGCCGCGCATAACGAGCCACGAATCGAAGGCGGACAATACAGCACCAGAGGTATTATGCAAAACAGCCAGTCTTTCACATAGCTCCTCTCCCTTGGCCGCAACCAAGCCTGCAAGAACATCATTATGGCCGCCGATATATTTGGTGGCACTATGAATGACAATATCTGCCCCCAATTCAATCGGACGCTGCAGATAAGGGGTTAGGAAAGTATTGTCCACGATCAGCAGCAAATCATGGCGTTTGGCCAGTTCGGCGACTTCTGTAATATTGATTTCCTGCATCAATGGGTTGGTCGGAGTTTCCAGGAAAATTGCTTTCGTTTTATCCGTGACCAGTTCTTCTGTTTCTTCTTCAATGCTCGTAAATGGCATATAGCGGGTAATGATGTCATATGCCTTCTCATACTGCTCCAAGATACGATAGGTGCCGCCGTATAAGTCGTCAGGTGCGATGATTTCGTCGCCGGAACGGAAGAGGGAAAGAACCAGCTGGATCGCAGACATGCCGGAACTGCATGCAAATCCCTTGTCACCTGATTCCAGGTCGGCGATTCCATCTTCTAAAAGGGTGCGTGTAGGGTTTTTAGTGCGGGTGTAGTCATAGCCGGTTGATTGTCCCAGTCCTACATGCTGGTAGGCAGTCGACAAATAGATCGGTGGATTGATGGCGCCAGTTTTTTTATCACTCTTATTTCCAAGTTGTGCGAGTTTCGTTTCGATGCTCTTATGGGTCATTTCTTCATCTCCTTGATTTCTTTCTAGTCAGGCGCATAGAACTGTAGACACTGTCCGGTTTTTCGCTGGGACCGGAGGCAAGATCTTCTTTGTGCGCTGTTGGGGTGAGAATACGTCAAAGCCCCCTTCTTATCCATAAGAAGAGGGCTCGGTTTTATTGAGGCTCTTCTTATCTTCAGCACGCAAGCTTCTGGAATTGGCACAGTACTGACGGATTGCCAGTCTGCTGCCGAGGCTTCGAAGGGCCAGTCCCTCCACCTCTCTGGATAAGAAAATTCAGTATTCGATTTATTTACTACGTACAATACACCCGGTCCATGAAAAAGTCAAGATATACATGGTGTAGGAAAATTCTGCCTTTTCCTCCATCTTCTTTATGGGTGTTGCATTAACCTGCCAGGAGGTAAATGACCCCTGCTGCATAGCTGATCAGTGCCAAGGATGAAGGAAGTAGGTACGTCAGCATATTCCTTGTCCTGTCGCGTTTGATGTTAATCATGACGATCGCAGTAAGGAGGAACCCGAGCAGGGAGAGGTACAGCAGATCATCACTGGCTGCCTGCCACATATTCCCCTTGGGATAAAAGAAATCCCCTGCAGCAAGGATGGTAATGTTGAAAGCATTGCTCCCAAGCAAAGTCCCCACCGCAAGGTTCATATTGGATAATTTCAATGCGGTATATACACTTGCTGCATCCGGCAAGGAAGTTGCCAGGGCGATCATCAGACTGCCGACCGCCGTCGCACTGATGGCGGTCTGCTGGGAAATTGCGTCTCCGGTAAGCGACAACGTACTGCCGGTGATAAATATGGTTGCCGCAAAAATGAGGAAACGCCGGACGGCCTGCCCCAGCCGGGTATTTTTGTCAGGTTCCTGAACCTCTTCTTCCTGCGGGCTTCCGGAAAGCAGCTTCATGCCAAGCAAGTAGACAACGATAAGGGCCAAGCTGGTGAAGCTCAAGCCGAACAGGGAGAAGTTGAAGTTGAACCCAAGCCCAAGAGCTGTCAGTACGCAGAGCAGCAAGGCAAGGTATCCGGTATATAAATGATTATGGGAGGCTGTAAGGAAGAGGCGCTTCCGGCGGAAATGCACATCGAGCAGGAACAGGACAAATATATTGAAGAGTATGCTCCCCACTCCATTACCGATGACAATATCAGCATTGCCAATCACACTTGCAGAGATGGTTGCTGTAAGCTCAGGCAGTGAAGTGGCAACAGAGAGGAGCAGCGTTCCCGCCAGGAATCCACCTATTTTTGCCTGCTTGCTGATGATGTTGGCATATTTAGACAGCTGAGCAGCGGCAAAGACAGAAAGAATTGCTGAAATGATGAATATGACGAATAGCGTGACAGAATGGATAGGCCATCTGCTCCTTTCATGATGTCCAATACTGGTTGATAGGTTCTTTCTTCTATTTCATTCCCTATTTGCTGAAAGTATAACATCCAAAGGAGAAGCAATTTCTGGCAGCAGTTTTTGATATGGATGGGACAGAAAGCATGCCGGGCTGTTGGGATAAATGTTATCATAGGAAAAGAATACCAGCATAGAAAGGGTCCATATGTTATGAAATTCGTATCCATTGACTTTGAAACCGCCAATGAAAAACGCTTCAGTCCATGTGCAGTAGGGATCGTTGTAGCCAATCAGCATGAGATTGAGAAAGAATATTACAGCCTGATTAATCCTCTCATGCCTTTCAGCCAGTTCAACACGAGGATTCACGGAATTACGGAAGAGGATGTGGAGGAGGCGCCGACATTCGCCCAGCTATGGCCGGAGCTGAACAGCTTTCTTTCGGGGCAGCTGGTGGTCGCACATAATGCAAGCTTCGATATGAGTGTGATCCGCCAGACATTGGACCATTACAGCCTGGAATACCCAGAGATGGATTATCTTTGTACAGCGAATCTTTCCAAAAGGGTATGGCCCGACCTGATGAATCATAAGCTGAATACCGTTGCAGCACATCATGGTATGCGGTTTGAACACCATCATGCATTAGAAGATGCACGCGTGGCTGCAAAAGTATTCATGCAGGCGCTGTCCGCCTATAGAGCGGGAGGGGTTTGCTGGAAGCGTGCCGGATAACAAAAGGCAGAATCTATGAACGGGGTTATTACCCGCCTAAATCAAAGCGGCCAGCAAAAAGCAGAAGAATCTATCTATAAGGAGGGAATCAACATGGCAGACTTGAAATATGAGGTGGTGGAGACCATCGGCGTCCTATCCGAGTCGCCGAAAGGATGGAAAAAGGAACTGAACCTGATCAGCTGGAATGGACGGGAGCCTAAATACGATCTGCGTGACTGGGCCCCGGACAAGGAAAAGATGGGGAAAGGTGTCACACTGACGGAAGAGGAAATACGAAACTTAAAGGAATTATTGAATAAGTAAGGATGAAAGGAGACCATTGATATGAATACCAAACGGTGGATTGCCCTGGCCATTGCCGCAGGCCTGCTCGTGTTTTCTGTGATTTGGCAGGCCGCGGCAAGTTTTATGACGGCCGATTTTGAAGAAATCTTCAGCATGAATGACACACCATTTGAGGAAAAAGTAATTGAAGAAGGCGGTGGCGCAGGCAAAATTGCTGTGATCAATTTAAATGGGGTCATTCAGGATACGACTGGAGGAGCATTCAATACGAGCGGCTACAATCATGACAAGTTTCTTGAAATGATTGAAGCGGCAGGCGAGGATGCTATGACAGACGGAATAATCCTTCGGGTCAATACGCCTGGCGGTGGTGTGGTCGAGAGTGCAGAAATCCATGATAAAATCGTAGAAGTGCAGGAGGAGAGCGGCAAGCCTGTGTACATATCGATGGGAAATACTGCTGCATCCGGCGGTTACTACATCTCTGCACCGGCAGATAAAATTGTTGCACATCCGGCGACATTGACTGGTTCAATCGGCGTCATTATGCAAAGCATCAATATTTCCGACCTTGCCGATGATCTGGGCATTGATTTCAATACGATTAAAAGCGGCGAATATAAAGATATCATGTCCGCTTCCAGAGATATGACAGAAGAAGAACGAGACATCTTGCAAACGATAATCGACGATATGTACGGAGATTTTGTCCAGGTCATCGTGGAAGGAAGAGAGATGAGTGAAGAGCGGGTCAGGGAACTGGGGGACGGCCGTGTTTACACAGGCAGTCAAGCTAAGGAACTGGGGTTGGTTGATGATCTTGGCTCACTGACAGACACCATCGACATGATGAAGGAAGAACAGGGGCTAGAGGATCCGCAAGTCGTGGAATATCAGCCAGGGCTCGGGATTGACCAGTTTCTGGGCGGAACAGTGAAAAGCATGTTCGGTGAGGAAGCTGAACTGCACGGGATGCTCGAGCTGCTCAGGCAGACGAATGCCCCACGGGCAATGTATCTATATTCAGAATAAGGAGGCTGCAGGAATGAGTGAGGAAGAAGTAAGAAATCCGGCTGCTGCACCTGCAGCCGTCACCAGAAGATATGCAGGGTTCTGGATGAGGTTTTGGGCATATCTGGCCGATCTGCTTATTACAGCGGCTGTGAGCGGGATCCTTCTCAGTCCGCTAAGGATTTTTACGGATGCAGGAGCCGTGGAGATTGGTTATTGGACAGTGGCAGGAATACTTGGATCCATCATCTTTTATCTATACTTCCTGTTGATGACCAGATTTTTTGGGCAGACATTAGGAAAGATGATCTTCGGCCTGAAAGTCATCTCGGAAGATGGCGGAAAGTTAACATGGAGAGACTTGCTTTTCCGGGAGGTTGTGGGCAGGTTCCTGCATCGGGCATTTGCCATCTTGGCGCTTCTGTACCTGGTTGTCGCCTTCTCTCCTGAAAAGCAAGGGATTCATGATATGATCGGAAATACGAGAGTAGTATTCGCTGAATAATTGACTAGGGCCTTCCATATATTTGTGGAGGGTCTAGTTTTTTGTACAGACATAAATTATCTTGCCAATTCCATTTGACTGAATTAAAATAAAAAATAGAATATTCAGCACGTAGGACATCCAACAAACGGGAGGAGTGGGTGTATGGAGCTGGAAACAAACGCAAAGGATGGATTGGAGAAGACACTGGAGAGGGCGCGGAGGAATACATTGGGTGATCTGCTGGCGAGGACAAGGGAGCGTATGCCGGACAAATTCGCAATCGCTTACAAAAATATCCGCCTGAATTACGCCGAGCTGGATGACATGGTGAATCAAACGGCACAGGCTTTCCGTGCCGAGGGGATGAAAAAAGGCGATATGATTACGGTCATGTCCAAAAACAGCTTGGATTTCGTTGTCGTCAACTTTGCGCTTGCTAGGATTGGAGCAGTAATGATCCCGATCAATTATATGCTTAACAACGAGGATGTTCAATATATTGTGGAGCATGCAGAAGCGGACGGCTTTATTGCATCAGAGGAATACGCGCCCACACTGGATGCAGCGGCAGGTAGATTAGAAGTGAGACACCGCTATCTAATGGATATCTCACGGGCGGAGAGCGGGAGTCTTGCGGCATGGACACCTCTGTCACAGCTGCGGGCAGGCCGGCCGGCAAATTTCGTGGATACGGATATCCAGGATGATGACCTGGCCCATGTCCTTTATACAAGCGGGACGGAATCCAGGCCGAAGGGGGTTATGCTCACTCATAAAAGTTTAATCAGTGAATATGTGAGCAGTATCATCGATGGGAAAATGGAGGAGAGGGATGTCGCCATCCATGCGCTGCCTCTATACCATAGTGCACAGCTGCATGTCTTTTTGGGCCCTGCGATTTATCTCGGACAAAGCGGAATCATTTTGGATGCAGCTTCTCCCGAGGTCATCCTGGAGACGATCGAAAAAGAGAAAGCGAGCCAATTATTCTGCCCGCCGACTGTATGGATCGCTCTTTTGAGGCATCCCGACTTTGATAAAAGGGATCTCTCCTCCTTGGAGAAGTGCTATTATGGTGCCGCCATCATGCCGCGGGAGATTTTGAAAGAACTGGCGGAGCGGCTGCCGAATGCCAAGTTCTGGAACTTCTATGGCCAGACAGAAGTTGCCCCGCTTGCCACGGCCCTTCAGCCGGAAGATCAACTACGCAAACTGGGATCAGCAGGAGTCCCGACCCTTAATGTCCAGACCAAGATTGTGGATGATGACGATCAGGAAGTACCGCGTGGAGAAGTCGGAGAAATCGTCCACCGCACCCCTCATGCCATGAAAGGATATCTGCATGATCCGGAGAAGACGGCGGAAGCTTTCAAGGGTGGCTGGTTCCACAGCGGAGATTTGGGTGTAATGGATGAAGATGGCTATATAACAATTGTCGACCGCAAAAAAGATATGATCAATACCGGCGGAGTCAATGTGTCCAGCAGGGAAGTCGAAGAGACGATCTATCAGCTGGATGGCGTATCGGAAGTAGCAGTGATCAGTATACCGGATGCCTATTGGATCGAAGCGGTCACTGCGATTATTGTACCGAAAAAAGGAGCAGAACTCTCCAAAGAGCAGGTGATGGAGTTCTGCAGGCAAAAGTTGTCCAAATATAAAGTACCTAAGTATGTTGATTTCACGGAGGAGCTTCCCAAGAATCCAAGCGGGAAAGTATTAAAGCGCTCGCTTCGGGACCAATACGAGAAGTTGTCGGCTGAATAGATGAATGAGCACCGTTCGCAGCGGTGCTTTTTTGGTTTGTGCGCAGAGTGGGAATCGGCTGGAGCATGAATTTATCGCCAGGAGCGCGTCGGAATCGGCGGGATGGTGATTATATCGGCAGCACACACGGGGAATCAGCAGTAGCGAGAATATATCGGCAGCACGCGTGTGAAATCAGCAGGAGCCAGGTTTTATCGCCAGCACGCATGCCGAAATTGCCAGCAGCCTCATCAAAACTTTTCTCCGTGAAGTCCACAGGTGCAGGCATAGAACCGGGCATTTCTGCCAAACTATAGGATGGAGGTGTTTTCAGTGGCTAAAAATGATAATCGCAGTCAGCGGCGTGTGCATTCCAGCGTAAACCCACAGGGATTGACAGAGGACAGGGCGGATCAGCGTCCGAAATCCCAATTGGAGGATCGTGCGAAAAAGAAGAATACCAAAATTTAGAGGGTGATTCCAATCGATCATACATTGAATTATCTGCGTGAGTCATTATCCAATTATATGGATAATGAAATGTGTCAGCAGATTGTCCGCAAGATGGAGACAAACCAATATGTAAGTGAAGGGCATTTTGTTAAAGATCTGGATGAGGAAGAGATAACGTATTTAAATGATGTGTTGGAAAATGAACTGGATTATGCGAAGGGTGTCCAGCATGATATCCGGGTCAAAGAGCTTACGGAAGTATATGAACTGCTGTTTTAATTGTATGGATAAAGTTTCTATTGATTTTTGGGCTCACTCCGGGTATTATATAAATACAAGCTGCATTGTTCGTATCTAATTAAGTTTTAACCTCTAACAGATGAATAGGGAGTTTTACATCGGGATTGGAATGTCGTGCCGCCATGGAGTAGCGGAAGACAGGAAGGTTCCTGCAAACACCCACTTAGTGAAGTGGTGGTTTAAAACTTTTTATTAAAGCATACGGCAAATGTGGCTGTAACTATGATTATGACCGGGCCGGTTTCCTGAGGGAAGCCGGCCTTTTGAATTCTTGGTTTCCCCAAGCAGCAGTCAATACTGCTCTTTTTTTATGATCGGTTCTTCCGTCCGGACACTTTCCAAACCGCATAGATGGTAATCAAGGCAAGCAGCAGGATATACATAATAATCCGTTGCGACCATCCCTCTTCTATAAAGGCGATAAGAGCGGAAAGCAGGATGAGCAGATAGAATAAACTGAATGAAATTATTTCCCGATGTGGGAACTGCCTGCCCTTTCTCTTTTTATAAAGGTGCATTCCGGTTATGGTGGCGATACCGAAAAGGAAGACAATGAGCCATAGGGCATTAAAAAGAGTCAACATCCGGATTTCCTCCCTTCAGTTTTTATTGATGCTTGTGAGCTGGGCAGGTGGGATGAGTGATGGTGCGGGAATTAATGAACAGAGTATAGTATACTGGTAAACACTGCTATGTTGATTTTAACGGTAAATCGGCACAGTAAGCAAAAATATGGGCTATTGCTTGAGAGGAGGTGCAGCCATTGAGGAAGGAAGAGGTGCAGGACATCAGTAAGATCAATAAACTTCCGATTGTTGCCGTACTGATAACCGGAGCATTTCTTGCTATTTTAAATCAGACACTTTTAGCAACTGCCATACCACATATCATGGCGGATTTGAATCTTACAGAGAATACGGCCCAATGGCTGACAACTATTTTTATGCTGGTCAATGGAATCATGATACCGGTGACCGCTTTTCTTATTGAGACTTTTACGACCAGGAGGCTGTTCCTGGCAGCGATGGGCCTGTTTGCTGTTGGCACCTTGATTTGTATCGCAGCACCGAATTTTGCGGTATTGATGGTCGGGCGGATCATTCAGGCTGCCGGTGCAGGGATTATGCTGCCATTGATGATGACGGTCTTCTTGTTTATTTTCCCTATTGAGAGAAGAGGGGCGGCAATGGGGATGGTAGGACTGGTCATTGGCTTTGCTCCGGCAATGGGCCCTGTTGTTTCCGGTTGGCTGGTGGAACAATATCATTGGAAATCATTATTTTATCTGGTTTTCCCTCTTGCGGTAATTGATATAATTATTGCCTACTTTGTCATGAAAAACATTACAGAGCGGACCTTCCCGAAAGTGGATTATCTATCCATTATTCTTTCAACGGTAGGCTTCGGCGGCCTCCTATTTGGATTCAGCAGTGCCGGCAATTACGGTTGGACTGACAACGTGGTCATTGTTTCAATCTTAGTGGGAGCAGTTTCCCTGATATTTTTCATACGCAGGCAGTTCCAGCTGAAGCAGCCGATCCTGGAGTTTCGCGTATTTGAAAACCGGCTGTTTACCATCACAACTGTCATAACAATGATCGCTTTTATTGGATTGATTGGTGCGGAAACCATTTTGCCAATCTATATGCAGAGAATGGCAGGCTATACGGCTTTTGAATCTGGTCTGGTGATTATGCCGGGTGCCTTGATCATGGGCTTTATGTCCCCGATCAACGGCAGGATTTTTGACAAGTTCGGGGCCAGGTGGCTGGTGATTATCGGCCTGGTGCTCCTTACATTGACTTCTTTATTATATACCAATCTCACCGTGGACACGTCACTTACCTATTTAACGGTGGTGTTCACATTGCGGATGCTGGGCATATCCATGATCATGATGCCGGCGACGACTGCTGGCCTCAATCAGTTGTCCAAGAAAATGATCCCGCATGGTTCGGCGATGACCAATACAATGCGGCAGGTGGCAGCTTCGATAGGTACGGCAATCCTGGTCACTGTCATGACTAATTCCGCATTGAATACAGGGGAGGATGCATTGCCTTCTGAGGTGATTCACGGGGTGAATGTAGCGTTTTATGTGACAACGGCCCTGTCATTGGCTGCATTAATCCTGGCGTTCCGAATGAAAGAGACAAGGCCCGAAAAGGTGAAGCGGAAGATGCAGACGGCAGGCCAAAACCAGTAAATTGGGCAGATGGCCCGAATAATTGATTGATATCCTTCTAAAGTCCTCCTCCTTTAGCATATATTTTCCCTAAGGGGGGAGAACGATGGGGGAAAAATTGATTAAAATATCTGTTGTCTATTTCATTGTGGGGGTATCTTTTGGTTTGTACATGTCTATTTTCCATGTATATGATCTGGCGACAGTGCATGTCCATGTGAACCTGCTTGGCTGGGTGAGTCTGGCAATTGCCGGCATTTTCTATACCTTATTTCCTCATTTAGCCCTGACCACTGCAGCAAAAGTACATTTTTGGCTCCATAACCTGGGACTGCCGGTCATGATGGTTGCGCTTGCCCTTGGCATTTCTGGAGTGAGTAATCTATTCTTCCCGGTTGCCAGTATCGGTGGGATTGTAACCGTGGCCGGGATATTCTGCTTCGGATTCAATATCCTCCGTTATTTGGGAAGTAGGGCTTAAGGGTAGCGGTAAAAAATGCCTTCTCCAAAAAATATAAAAGTGCAGCATGCGCAAAGCACCTTTTAATTCTAGGAGGAGGCTTTTTTTATAGGGGAAATTTTGACCCGCATGCAGGAGATTGGACGGAAGAAACAGAATAAGTTATAGATGGTGTATCAGCAACAAGTGGGGGACAGCAATGATGGAATGGAAAGTGAAACATAGTTTAGCAGATGAAAGGTCGATCATGAAGCTCTTGGAAAGGTACAGGCTGGGCCCAATTACCAGCTGCAAATTTCTGACCAGGGGACTGAACGATGTTTATCAGATCATTACTCCCAGAAAGAATTATATTTACCGATTGTACAGGCATGGATGGAGAAGCAGGGAGGCCATCCAATTTGAATTGGAAGCCCTGCTCCATTTGAGGGGAAAACCCTACCGGCTTTCCGTGCCGGTTGCTATGGAGGATGGTTCCTACTTATCAGAAGTGCCGGCGCCAGAGGGAATTCGGTACGGTGTACTGTTCACCTATACTGATGGAGAAAGGCCGTCGATCCAACCGGAAAATACACGTTTGATTGGAGAGTCACTTGGCAAATTACATAATAATACCGATGATTTTCATCCGACAGTGGATCGGGGCTTCCAACTGGATACCGCACATTTACTGGATGAGCCTTCAGCATTCATCTTACCGTATATCCGCAAATTTTTTGGCAGGGAGACAGAAGGGGATATACAGGAAGTGGTCTCCAATCTGAAGACATGGTTGGAAAGCTTGGATCTTGAGACAGGTTTTTGCCATGGCGATTTCCATAATCATCATATGCATCTAACCGCATCCGGCTTGGAAGTATTTGATTTCGATCGATCAGCTTTTGGATACCGGGCATATGATGTAGCGGTCTCATGGTGGAATCTGCTTACTAATTATGGAGAGCAGGAAGAGGAATGCTGGGAGGCATTCTTGGAAGGTTACACGTCACAGCGCAAATTATCCAGTGATGACCTGGAAAGCCTTCCATTGTTCATTACAGCACGAAGGTTCTGGCTTCTTGGCACAATGCTCCAAAACCAAGACGTTTGGGGAACGAACTGGATCACCGAGAAATCTTGGGAGCTCTTTGTGCTGCAAGTGAAGACAGACATGATCAGGAAATTGTAAGAGGTGAGGAAATGGAATCAGTGCCATTATCATTGTGGATCATATTTTGTTTATTTCTATTGGCAACATTGGCAAGTGCTGTCTATTGCATTGTCCGGGGAAGGAGCTTGAATCTTTCTTATTTAACAGTAGTCATCACCCTGGCTTTACCGGTGATTAGTCTCTTGTTTGCAGCTCAGCGTCCGAGAGACATGACGGAGTGGGGCTATTTCTGGTCTCAACTGGTGGGAGGGAATATATTGGCTGTATTGATTCTGGCCAGCCTCCTCTATTTGGGTGCTTGGTGGCTCCGATTATTTGAGGGGGAGAAGTATGTTGTTGCTTGGTACAGGGAACTGCGGAACAGGATGGGAAAGAAAGATGAAACGGCTAAAGAAAGAAGGTCCAGACAGGGGAAAACACGGGATGGTACGTAAGGGTGCATGAGTTAGCTGTAGACAGGCGGAAAACTTTCTAATGTGAGCGGTAATATATGAAGAGGTTGTAATCCAAAAGAAATTCCTGGGAATCCCCGCTTCGGAAATATACTCCGCTTTCTGCGGGCGGCTGGTGAGCCACCTTGAGCTTATCGCACTGCGGTGTCTCATCTAGGCCTGTCCTCCCGTCGGAGTCTGCGTATATTTCCTCCGCTGTATACTGTGGCCCTATCTTTTAGGTTAGACAAACATAAGTTATGTCCCAGCCACCAACTTTCCATTTTATGATATGTAGGACTCCCAGGGGAAATAAAGGGAGATACAGGAGGTACTTATTTATCCACTTCTGAATCGGTTTCCTCTTTTTTTGTTCCATAGATCCAGGTCTTGCGGATAATCTTGAGAATCGGACGGATGGTGAGAGAAAGACTCCCAAGCAGATAAGCGATATTTCCGTATAAGTCGGTAGCATCCCAAAAGTTCAGGATACTTCCGGTAACAAAAGACACCCCGACAAGAATATCACCAATAAGCTGCAAGGTTGCATACTTCTCGGTGAAGTAAATTTTAAATGGACCCTGGACAACTTCCAGGTCATAACGATCATCTTTCTCCCTGGTTTTTATCTTTGGTAATAGCACTATGTTTCTCCTCCTCATTTCTTCCATATACAATAACTTTATCTTTTAGGTTGAACAATCCAACATAGGTAACCCCCCTGCAAGAGGCAGGAGGGAATGATTGCGATTATGCTTTTACCCAGTATGCTGCTTCATGCTCGGATGGTGATGGCGGAAACTGATCGCCTTTACTAATTTCAATGGTGGTATCATCATTGCTTGTATTGCCATTGGCAAGACTGTCTACTTTATACTTGCCGCTTTCCGGTGCATTTTCACCAGTCTTATATCTGTTCTCTGCCATATTTTCCACCCCCGTAAATGATTTATAGAAAAGATGTGGAGCATCCTTTCTTGCAATACATATATCACTATTTCAAGGGGCTTAAACATTTCTGTTAATTCACAATTTCACTTACTTAATGTTAATGACGATTTTACCCTTGGCATGTCCGGATTCACTCAGCTTATGCGCTTCTTTGACGCCTTCTTCTGTAAGCGGGAACTTGTGGCCTACATGGGATTTGACTTCCCCGGTCACCATAAGGGCAGCGATTTCTGCCAATTGTCTGCCGTCCGGTTCAAGCCAATGGAAGCCGGACTTGATCCGCTTAGCTGCTCCGGCAGTCTCTTCTGGCGGCTCTACGATGGATACGAGCTTTCCGCCTTCCTTAAGGACAGAGAAGCTCTTTTGCTGTGCTTCACCGCCAAGCGTGTCCACAACAATATCAAAGTCTTCCAATGCCTGTTCAAAGTCTTCTTCCTGGTAATTGATGAATTGATCAGCGCCAAGTTCTTTGACGAATTCCTCATTCCGTCCGCTGGCAGTAGTGGCTACGTAGGCGCCAAAATGCTTGGCCAGCTGGATAGCATAGCTTCCGACACCACCCGAGCCTGCATGGATCAGGACCTTATCTCCTTTTTTGACATTCGAAAAATCGACGAGGCACTGCCAAGCTGTCAGGGCTGTAAGCGGTGCAGCTGCCGCTTCCTCATAGCTGATTTCTTCTGGGATCCTCGCCAGCAGGTTTTCGTCAACGACCGTGTATTCTGCGTAAGTGCCCCTATTGGTAGTGTCCGGCCTTGCGAAGACCCGGTCACCGACAGCAAAATTCTTCACCTGGCTTCCAACTCCAGCTACTACGCCTGCAGCATCCCAGCCCAGAATAATCGGGAAGTCAAACGGCAGCTTTTCCTGCAGATAACCTTCCCGTGCTTTCCAGTCGATCGGATTGACAGAGGTCGCATGCATTTCCACTAATACCTGTTTCTCCCCAAGGTCAGGGGTAGGCATCTCCTGTTCCTTCAGCTTGCTGACATTGCCATATTCATTGATAACAATGGCTTTCATTTGCCACACTCCCTTCTTGATGTTTCTGCATATGGTATTCCCGGGAAAAACATGTTTTAATCAAAGACAGAAAAGGAGGATGATGATGGCGGAAAAACTCCGTTCGTTCGCACCAGTTTTGCCTGCTGAACCGAAAGTGCTTATTCTTGGCTCTATGCCGGGAGGAATGTCACTTGAAAAGCAGGAGTATTACGGGAACCCGCGGAACCATTTTTGGGATCTGCTATTTGAACTTTTTAATGAACAGCCGATGAAGGATTACCAGGAAAAGCTGGAATTTGTCAAACGCAACCATATTGCTTTGTGGGACACAATAGGAACCTGTTACCGGGAAGGGAGTTTGGATGCAAACATCATTGATGAGGTGCCGAATGACATCCCCGGCCTCTTGAAGGAATACCCGTCGATCCGGCTGATTGCCTGTAATGGAACCAAATCCTATCAGACGTTTCGGAGGAATTTTAAGGATGAGGTTACGGAAGGTGTCGATGTTGTGAAGCTGCCGTCGACCAGCCCTATTCCTGGAAGGTACACGAAAACATTCGAAGGCAAGGTGGAGGCATGGAGCATCCTGCTTGATTATCTGTAAAAGGGTTTGCACTGGACAGCTGGTGGAATAGATGAACAGGAGGCTTTTATTCAATAGGAAGGAAGTAAGGCATTCCAAGATTCATTTGTGATATAATGTGGTTAATGATTGACACTCCCACGGCTAAAACCGCAAGCTCTAATCCTTCTGATTCGAGTGGGATTCTAAAGTACCTTAACGTCCGCAATCCATTTCTGTTTTGGACAGGTCTTTAGATGGGGGTGTGCCATCACCCTTCCCATGACAGACCATATAGGTTCATGGGCTACGCTACTATGACCATAGCGTACAGCTTTTTCGTTCGTATGTGTTTTATCGTCTTGTGCTTGACGACACATATTGTTTTACCGATAGCATGAATTCGGCTATCGAACCTTTTACAATATCTATTTTTTCAATGAACGAGAATGTTTTAGAGACTTTTGCTTGTCTATATGCCAAGTATAGCATATTTTCTGACAATTAAGGTAGCAAAAGCTACCCCTTGTCTGACCTCACTATCATTCCATGTCTAAAGACGAGTTACGCCCTGCACGGGCTTTCTCGTTCGGAAAATCTGTAAGGCATGGAAGATTACCATCGTGCATAACATGATATGGAGCCGTAAGCTCCACCTTACGGCCCCGAAAGACAGTATCAATTCATGCAGGCTCTTCGGGAACGAAAAAAAGTAATGATCCCTACAGATGTTTCTCTGGGATGATTACTTTTTTTCACGGCTGTTTACAATTAACAAGACTAGCGTGGAAAACAGAAACATCAGTTCCAGCGTTCTGTCAATTGGAATCACGCGCTCAACCCCTTCCATTGGGGGATTGAGCCTGCATGACTGCACTGTCTGTCCGTTCATTATACTATATATTGTTGGTAAAAGATGTAATTTCCCTTAAAATGGTAAAATATTCACATAGGTCTGTCATTTATGATTATTTTGAATCATTAGATTTCTGGGGCGTCTATGCTTGTACATTTATATGTGCTGATCCGTAAAACGGGGTTCTCTGACATCAGCTCCGCCAATTCCAGGTCCCCCTTTAACACCTGCCCGCCGGCTGCCGGAAGAAAAGTAATTAGATGTTAGCCATCCCTCTTATATCCTCAATCGTTTTGGCATTCCCAAAAAATTGGCAGCTTCTGAGATTCAAAAATTATGGATCGCTGCAAAAGGAAAGATTGCTAGAAGCTAATTGATTAGCAGGTGGGGGAACCTTCGGGAAAGTCTACGCTGTAAAGAAATACCACCGGATTTTTTCCTGCAGAAATCTGGTTATCTAGTATAATAGATGCATAAGAGCAAGGGGGGGAAGCAGTGAAGAAGAAATTCTGGTTAAAAACGGGTATAGGGCTTTTCGTTGCCCTTTTCATTATAAATACAGTTGCCGGCTTCTATTTTTATGATCTAGCAATCGAGCGGAATGTAAAAGATTTCCTGGTCGGCAATTCCGATTTGGAAGTATCTGCAGAAACGATGGATGTTCTTTTGGAGGGCGGATGGCGTGAATGGACGGCCGCTCAGGATTTTGAGCAATGGGAATTGGAGACACATGACGGGTTGACGCTTCAGGGCTACTACCTGGAAGCGGATGAGCCGACAGATAAAACGGTTATATTCGCTCATGGGTATCTCGGCAGGGGTACGGATATGGGACTGTATGGAGAATATTATCATGAGGAGCTTGGCTATAACATCTTTACGGCAGATATGCGTGGCCATGGAAACAGTGAAGGCGAATATATCGGCTTCGGCTGGCATGACCGCCTGGATTATCTGGGATGGATAGATCAGGCAATCGAGAAACTGGGGGATGATGCTGATATCGTCCTGCATGGTGTTTCGATGGGGGCGGCTACCATGCTCATGACCAGTGGAGAGGATCTGCCGGACAATGTGCAGGCAGTAGTGGCCGACAGCCCCTATACCAGTGTATATGATTTGTTTGATTACCAACTGGAGCGCATGTTCCATCTTCCGGATATACCAGTTCTGCCAAGTACAGGAATGGTGACGAAGGTGAGGGCTGGATACACTTTGAAGGAAGCATCTGCCTTGGAACAGGTGAAAAAGACAGAGATTCCCATCCTGTATATCCATGGCAAGGACGATACCTTTGTGCCGACGGCGATGGCGGAAGAGCTCCATGCAAATACGAACAGCGAGTCCGAGCTGGTTCTGTTTGACGATTCCAGCCATGGCGAGGCGTTTGTTATCCATCGGGAGAGATATGTGGAGGAATTGAAGGAGTTTCTGGCTAAACATATCGATTGATTCAGGACTCTTGAATTGTGCTGGTGAATTGGTGAAGCTAACTTGAAATCTTGTTTAGTCGAAAATCCTTCGCTGCGGAAATATGCTTCGCTTTCCGCGGGCGGCTGGCGAGCCACCTTGTGTTTCGCACTGCGCTGTCTCGCCTAGGCCTGTCCTCCCGCAGGAGTCTGCGCATATTTCCTCCGCTGGTTGGCGGATCACTTGTCTGTTGCGTTGGACAGTTGGATTATGTCCTTATCTTTTTCTTATAAGACAATAAAGAAAAAATATATGGAGATAAATCCTTCGCTGCGGAAATATGCTTCGCTTTCCGCGGGCGGCTGGTGAGCCATCTTGTGCTTCGCACTGCGCTGTCTCGCCTAGGCCTGTACTCCCGCAGGAGTCTGCGCATATTTCCTCTGCTGGTTGGCGGATCACTTGTCTGTTGCGTTGGACAGTTGGATTATGTCCGGGCCTTTCTCTTATAAGACAAAAGAATAAATATATAAGTCGCCGGGCACTGTTTCTGTAGACCGGCGAAGAACATTTTCTTTGTAATGGAAGGAATGTTTGCAAAAGGGAAAATTAAGTGATACTTTTTTAAGTAAATAGGAAAATTGTTAGAGAACGCATAGAATGTGAAGAGTGATTCCATAACTAGGAACAATCATGTCCCGCTCAAGGTCTGGCGAAATTTTCACCTAAAGCGCTGTCTAAGACAAGCCGGCCTTCGCTCCATATTGAAGCACAGCCAGTATGGAGCGAACCGTCCTTTCTCATTAAGCAAATGAGTCAAAAATGTTTACGTCAGATAAGGGCGGGGAATAAGGGATTGTTAAGAAATTGCTGCTTGGCAAGAAAATAAGAGGCGGCAGACAATATAGGAGTGGGAATAAAAGTGGGGGCGGTTGGCTAAATAGCCAGCTCTCCTGAAAATTTACCGGGAAAGATTTGTACATATGAAGGTTTCTTCCTCGGACTAATTTTCGCCTTCCTAAGCTAACAGCTTACCGTATGTCCAACCTCTTTCTTACAGACCAAATTCTCCTATAATCAATCACGAAGGAAGGAAGTGGCTTCCATGAAAATCGCGATAATAACCGAGACATTCCTCCCTTCCACAGATGGGGTTGTTACCCGCTTGGTTCATTCGATCAGGTATTTCCTTCACCAGGGCCATGATGTCCGTGTCATTGCACCTGATCTGGGAGTGGATGAGTTTGAAGGGGCGAAGGTGGACGGTGTAAAACCAAGGACCCTGCCAATTTACCGGTCGAAAAAATTCGCCCTGCCGACTAGAAGGGTGAGGAAAATGCTCAAGGAATATGACCCGGATGTCGTCCATGTAGTCAACCCTGCGCTCTTGGGAGTATCAGGGGTGCGTTATGCAAAACAGCTCGGGTATCCATTGGTGGCATCCTATCATACGCATGTCCCGAGATATTTGGACTATTATAATCTCGGTATGTTTAAAGGATTGCTTTGGTGGTATTTTCGTAAACTACATAACCAAGCCGATTTGAACCTCTGCACGTCAAAGGCTGTCAAAGATGAACTGGACGAAAAGGACTTCCATCATGTGCATGTATGGAAGCGCGGTGTCGATACGGAAATGTTCCATCCTGACCGGTTTGACTCCGATATGAGGGAAAGGCTTTCCGGCGGGCAGCCGGAGAAAAAGCTCCTTCTCTTTGTAGGAAGACTGGCCGCAGAGAAGGAAATCGAGAAAATCAGATCGGTTCTGGATGCCTCCGATGAGTTTGTGCTGGCAATAGTTGGGGATGGACCGCATCGCCAGGAGCTGGAAGAGTATTTTTCCAACACGAACACTGTATTCACCGGTTTCTTACATGGGGAAGACTTGGCGAAGGCGTTCGCTTCTTCTGACGTGTTTGTATTCCCATCCACTACGGAGACCTTGGGACTGGTGATTATGGAGGCCATGGCTTCCGGACTTCCGATTGTCGCTGCTAAGAGCGGACCGACCTGTGAACAGATCGAGGATTATCGGACAGGCCTATTGTACGATAAAAATCGACCGGATGACTTTAAGGAGACGGTTCTGAAATTCAGGGATGAAACATTAAGGAAGCGCCTGTCTTCCGCCGCCCATCAGGATATTGCGGAAATGGGCTGGGACATCCAGTCGAAACAGGCACTCGAGCTTTACCAAAAGGTGGCACACATAAATGATGAATCGCTAGAGCAGTCTAAAGGAAAGACAGCCGGAATCAGTACAGGAAATGATTGATCCGGCAGATGACTCCGACTGGCGACAGGCATGAGGGATTCGATGGAAAATGGAAAGCGAAAGAAAGGCCCATTTCAATTTCTTCAATTCAGTATGATCGGTTTTTCCAATGCGGCGATAGATATTGGAACATTGAATCTGCTGCTGATCCTCTTTCAGACGGACGAGCGCGGCTGGTTGATTGCTTTCAATACCATAGCCTATACACTGGCAGTGGCCAATAGTTATTTTTGGAATGCAAGTTTTACATTCCGGAGGTCCGCTAAAGGAAGCGGCAGGCAGCGCATCTTGTTTATTGTACAGGGGGCCGTTAGCCTTGGCGTCAATAATCTTATGTTCCTAGTATTTAATGAGATATTGATATGGATCGGCTTACCTTCCTGGCTGCTTTATAACATCTCCAAGGGGATCGCCATGGCTATGTCCTTCACCGCCAGTTTTTTTATGATGAAATATGTGGTGTTCAGGGATGCGAAAAAACATTATATAGAAGAGGGCAAATAACAGACCGGGCATGCATGCGTATGTCCGGTCTGTTTTATATTTCAGGAAACATTCCTCCCTTAGAAAGCAGCAGCAAAGTCGGGTAGCCGCTTGTCTGGCGCCCTTAGCTAAGGATCCATATTTCCCATAAGAAGGCGAATGGATGAAACGGGCCATTATGCTGTTACATATAAAATGAATAAATATGCAAAAAATATAATAAATATACTTGCATAATTAATGATGTAGTTTTATACTAATGAATAATTCACTGGAAATTTGGAAAGCTTCCAAAGCTTTTATGAATATATCGGAATCAGAGGGGGATACATCATGACAAAAGGTTATCTCATACTGGAAACCGGCGAGGAATTTGCCGGCGACTGGATTGGGGAGGAGAAGGAAATCGCAGGAGAGGTTGTATTCAATACGAGCATGACGGGGTATCAGGAGATGTTGACAGATCCATCCTATGCCGGACAGATCCTGACTTTTTGCTATCCCCTGATCGGGAATTACGGGATAAGTGCAAATAATGAAGAAAGCAATCAACCTGCCGTTTCAGCAGTAATATCAAGTGAAGCCTGTGAGGAACCGAGCCATTATGAATCAGAGACATCATTTTCTGCCGAGTTGAAGAAAGCAGGAATTCCCGGTTTGGCCCAGGTTGATACAAGGGCGTTGGTTGCTGCCATCCGTAAACACCGGACGGTCCGGGGGAAACTGGTTTTCTCAAGCGACAAGCAGATCAGCGGATGGGGCGAATACCCCGATGGTGCGCTTGTAAGAGGGGTGTCGGTCACAGAGCCGGAAGTGTATGGAAAGGGAGAACAGCATATAGTCATGATGGATTTCGGCTATAAAAAGTCCATTCTTGATTATCTGCTTAAACAGGAGTGTAAGGTAACGGTGGTTCCTTACCATACTACCGCTGAACAGATCAAAAATCTCGACCCGGATGGCATCGTGTTGAGCAACGGACCAGGAGATCCAGAGGAATTGAAGGGAATCTATCCGGTAATTAAAGAATTGACGGAAACCTACCCTACCCTTGGAATCTGTCTTGGCCACCAGTTGATCGCACTCGCCTATGGAGCGGAAACCGAAAAGATGCCATTCGGACACCGGGGAGGAAACCATCCGGTCAAGGATGTATTAACCGGCAAGGTATGCATGACCTCCCAGAATCATGGCTACGTCGTGAAGGAAGAGAGTCTGGACAGCGCTGAATTTGAAGTCCTGTTCCGGAATGTAAATGACAAATCCTTGGAAGGAATACGGCATGTGAGCCTTCCTGTCCAGTCTGTCCAGTTCCACCCAGAGGCCCATCCTGGCCCGAGTGATACAGAATATATCTTCACGGAGTTTATACAGCAGGTCACCAATGCCAAAGGAGGGGCAGCATATGCAGAAGCAAAATAATCTGAAGAAAGTGCTGGTGATCGGTTCAGGGCCGATCGTCATCGGGCAGGCGGCAGAATTCGACTATGCAGGGACACAGGCCTGCCTTGCATTGAAAGAGGAAGGGATGGAAGTAGTCCTCGTTAATAACAATCCGGCAACCATCATGACCGATAAGCAAATTGCCGATCATGTCTACATGGAGCCGCTGGAGACGGAGATGCTTGAAACCATCATTGCAAAGGAACGGCCGGACGGCATGATCGGGACCCTGGGCGGACAGACGGGGTTGAATCTAACGGTCGATTTGTATGAAAAAGGAATTTTGGAAAAGTATGGAGTGGAATTACTCGGCACTTCTGTTGAATCCATCAAGAAAGGGGAGGACCGGGATGAATTCCGCCAATTGATGATTGATATCGAGGAACCGATCGCCGAATCGGAAATCGTAGAAACAGTGGAGGATGGAATCAACTTTGCCGACAAGATCGGCTATCCGGTAATCCTCCGTCCTGCATACACCCTTGGCGGAGAAGGCGGCGGCTTTGCCGATAATCGGGAAGAGCTGGCCCACATGCTCAAGCGCGGCCTTTCCTTAAGCCCCATCCATCAGGTGCTGGTGGAAAAAAGCATCAAGGGATGGAAAGAAGTGGAATACGAAGTGATGCGGGATGCCAATGATACATGCATCATCGTCTGCAATATGGAGAATATGGATCCGGTCGGTGTCCATACCGGTGATTCGATTGTCGTGGCTCCTTCCCAGACATTGTCAGATGTCCAGTATCAGATGCTCCGAACCGCTTCATTGAAAGTCATCCGGGCTCTCGATGTGGTTGGAGGATGCAACATCCAGTTCGCCCTTCACCCTGAGTCCAATGAATATTGTATTATTGAGGTCAACCCGAGGGTGAGCCGTTCATCGGCGCTTGCATCCAAGGCAACCGGTTATCCGATTGCCAGAATTGCCGCCAAGTGTGCGGCCGGGCAAATGCTTGATGAAATACCTAACCCGATTACCGGCAATACCTTTGCCTCCTTTGAGCCTGCATTGGATTATGTGGTAGTGAAGCTGCCCCGTTTTCCATTTGATAAGTTCACAGAAGCAGATCGTACGTTAGGAACACAGATGAAGGCAACCGGGGAAGTCATGGCCATTGACCGGTCGTTTGAAGGCGCATTGAACAAGGCGTTAAGATCCCTGGAGATGAATGTGAATAGTCTCCTTTGGCCTGGCATGGAGTCCAAATCAGAGGAAGATTTGGAAGAACTGCTGGAGAACCCGAATGATTTAAGGCTGTTTGCACTGGGAGAGGCTATTAGACGCGGCTGGACGTTGGAAAAGGTGAAGGATTGCACGGAAATCGATTATTGGTTCCTATATAAGCTGCAACGGATCATTGACTGTGAAAAAGATCTCCAGGAAGACAGCTGGCCACATCTATCCTTGGAAAAACTCTGGGAAGCAAAACGCTATAACATAAGTGATGAGCGGATTGCCGAACTGTTGGATACGACATCCAGAGAAGTCAGAAAAGCATATAAGAAGTATTCTATCCAACCTGCATATAAACTGGTGGATACCTGTGCCGGCGAGTTTGATGCCGTTACACCGTATTATTATTCCACATGGCAGGGCCAGGATGAAGTGCCTGACGATCACGGCAAAAAGATCCTGGTGCTTGGGTCAGGCCCCATCCGAATCGGGCAGGGAGTGGAGTTCGACTACTGCTCGGTGCACGCAGCCTTAGCTGTAAAACAGATGGGCTATGAAGTGGTGGTCATCAATAATAACCCGGAAACAGTAAGTACCGATTACTCGATTGCCGACCGTCTTTATTTTGAACCTTTGGCACTGGAAGATGTGCTTGCGGTCATTGAAAAGGAAAAAGTGGAAGGGGTTCTTGTCCAATTTGGCGGCCAGACAGCAATCAATCTAGCGAATGACCTGGAAGCAGAAGGTGTACGGGTGCTCGGAACGACACCGGAAAATATCGATCGTGCAGAAGACCGAGAACAATTCTATGATATTCTCGATGAATTGGGCATTGCACATATTGAGGGGCATATCGTCCATAATGCCAAGGAATTATCCAGCTCTGCCTATGAGTTAGGTTTTCCTGTACTGATCAGGCCTTCCTATGTTATCGGCGGCCAATCGATGTTCATCTGCTATAACGCAGAAGAATTGGATAAGTGCCTGAAACGGATCCAGGAAGATACCCATGGCCGTGGATGGCCGCTGCTGATCGACCAGTATATCTCTGGTTTGGAATGTGAGATGGATGTCATCAGTGATGGAAAGGACATCGTGGTGCCAGGCATTTTTGAACATATCGAGAAGGCGGGTGTCCATTCAGGAGACAGTATGACATATCTACCGCCGGTTACACTCACCGAAGAAGTGAAACAGGAAATGGTGGAAATCGCCCGGAAAATCAGCAGGAAACTGCCGGTGGTTGGAATGATGAATATCCAGTTTGTTCTGGACCGCGGAACCATCTATGTCCTCGAGGTCAATCCTCGTTCGTCCAGAACGGTGCCGATCCTCAGTAAAGTGACGGATGTTCCGATGATTGAATGGGCGGTGAAAGCTCAGTTGGGCGTTCCATTGGCGGGCATCACCGAACAGCTTGACCTGTTGGAGGAGCCGACCTACTATACCGTCAAAGCTCCGATATTCTCGGCGAATAAACTGAAAGGGGTCGACCATGTCATGGGGCCCGAGATGAAATCGACCGGAGAGATTATCGGATTGGGCTATACGGAAAAGGAAGCACTAAGAAAAGTGGATGCCGCATTTGGCAATATTATGCCGGAACGAGAGCCTGGAAAACCGACCCGGTTATTCGTTTCCATCTCTGATCGGATGAAAGAAGAAAGTGCCCAGCTGCTTGCAGATTTTATCAAAACCGGCGTGGAAATCACTGCCACTAAAGGAACTGCATCATTCCTGGAGAGTAAAGGGATTCATGTGGAACAGATTCTGGATGGCCAGGCGGAAATTACAGAGGCCTGGCAGGAAATAGTGCCGGATATCGTGCTGAATATTCCAAGCGTAGGCAGGGAAAAAGGGAAAGCAGGATTCCTTGTCCGTGAATTGGCGGTCAGCCATCAGGTGCCATATTTCACCAGTCTGGATACCTTCCGTGCTGCAGCAGGATTGCTGGCAGAGGAAGAGCCTCCACTTTCAGCCCATTCGCTGCGTGAATATACCAGCATGCTGAAAGCAGGGCAGACAGTCTGAACCATATAGCAAAAAAGACCCGCACGGCTGAAGTGCACCCCAAAAGTTAGAGTCAAAAATCTAACTTTTGGGGTGTTTTATTATGGCAAAGTATAGTTCCACATTTAAGCTTCAAGTTGTGCGGGAATATCTTGATGGGCCACTCGGGTACAGGTTATTGGCAAGCAAGTATGGAATTAAGTCAAGTACACAGCTTAGAAATTGGGTGAGCGTATACAAGAAACACGGCGCAGCCGGTTTAAATAGAAAGACAATCAAAGAGGCTTATTCTGTTCAATTTAAGATGG
>NZ_JBHRRZ010000020.1:0-564 GCF_042643265.1 Virgibacillus sediminis
AAATTATACTGGATTGGCTGCGGGAACACCCAGACCTCTCGGCCTCCCAAATATCTGATTGGTTGGAAGAAAGATGTGGTTTTCGGGAGATTGGCGAGAGCACGGTGAGGAGCTATGTAAGAGAACTACGTTCACAATATCATATCCCCAAAATCATGCATAAACGGCACTTTGAGGCGATACAAGAATTACCGATAGGTAAACAGATGCAGGTGGATTTTGGAGAGTTGAAAGTGAAGGTTACTGATGGAAGAACCATGAAGGTTTATGTGATAGCATTTGTACTTTCGCACTCACGATACAAATATGCGGAGTGGCAGGAGAGACCATTCACTACAAGGGATGTCCTTAGATGCCACGAAAATGCTTTTGAGTATTTTGGAGGGATCACAGAAGAGATTGTCTATGACCAAGATAAATTAATGACGGTCAGTGAGAATGGAGGGGATCTTATATTGACAGAGGAATTTCAGGCCTATAAACAGAACCGGGATTTTCGCGTATATCTATGCAGGAAAGCAGACCCGGAATCCAAAGGAAAGATAGAGAATGTTGTAAAGTTTA
>NZ_JBHRRZ010000021.1:0-571 GCF_042643265.1 Virgibacillus sediminis
AAGCCCTACTTAAACCGGTTGGATCGCCAAGTGGAACGGTTCGGCTTTTCTGTGGAAGCTGTTGGTTTAGACGCTGGTTATTTAACTACTCCTATTTGTCATGGACTTGCCCAAAGGAATATTTTCGGCGTGATAGCCCACCGTCGCTACCAGACAAGGAAAGGATTTCTACCTAAATGGAAATATAAATACGATGACGAACATGATATGTACGTCTGTCCGCAAGGAAAAGAACTAAGATATGCCACAACGGACCGTGATGGATACCGCCATTATAAGTCAGACCCAAGGCAGTGTGAGACCTGTCCTCTGCTTACGCAGTGTACCCAGAACCAAAAGCATCAGAAAACCGTTACACGCCATGTGTGGGAGGGAGATAAAGAGCAGGTTCGTTTGAATCGACTTTCCAATGAAGGTAAGTGGATTTATCGCATGAGAAAAGAAAAAGTGGAGCGTAGCTTCGCAGATTCAAAAGAACTGCATGGGCTGCGCTATTGTCGCTTGCGCGGAAAAGAGAAAGTCAAGGAACAGGCGCTGATGACGGCTGCCTGTCAAAATATGAAAAAGGTTG
>NZ_JBHRRZ010000022.1:0-574 GCF_042643265.1 Virgibacillus sediminis
ATGAAAGATCGACAAAATGAACTGGAAATGGTAACCATTGAAGAACTTGTCCCCGAAGACCACTTGCTTCGCAAGATTGATCAATACATAGATTTCTCCTTTATACCGGAAAAAGTGCGTCTCCTCTATTCAGAAGATAATGGTCGCCCATCGTTGGATCCCCTGGTTTTATTTAAAATGATGTTTATCGGTTATTTTTATGGCATCCGTTCTGAACGTGAATTGGAACGGCAAATCCAAACGAACGTTGCTTATCGTTGGTTCCTAGGGTTGAACTTAACCGATAAGGTACCCCATCATTCCACGATTAGCTGGAACCGTCGAACTCGTTTTAAAGATACGGATATCTTCCAGGAGGTCTTCGATGAAATTGTACTACAGGCGATGAACCACCGTATGGTGTCAGGAAGAGTGCTCTTCACCGACTCCACTCACTTGAAAGCCAATGCCAATAAGAAGAAATTTTCCAAACAAGAAGTAAGTGTGGAAACGGCTGATTATATCAATGAACTCAATGAAGCTGTCTCCCAGGATCGGGTGAATCATGGAAAAAAGCCTCTCAATGAAAAGAAGG
>NZ_JBHRRZ010000023.1:0-602 GCF_042643265.1 Virgibacillus sediminis
ACCTTCAGGTGCCTTGATTTCATTTCTTAGAAGGAATTTTGTCAATCTGTGTTTGGCTCTTAATTCGTCCTCCTTGATATCTTCACGACCTCGAACTAAATCGCGTAGCGCTTCATCATCTTCGGTCGGTACGTAAATGGGAGTTAAATCACCCGATCGGTGAAGCCTTGCAAGATTAAGAGCATCGCGTTTGTCAGTCTTTACACGGCTACCTGGTTTTAGGGGTGTTAAAGATGGTGCTATCACCTCGCACTCAATATCCATACTCTTCAAAAGTCGATATAAACCATATCCAGTTGGTCCAGCTTCATAACAAACTCGAAGTTGACCAGGGTCACCTAATTTTTTCATCGTTTTTCTAATAGCCTCAACAGAATAATCAATCATACCAATATATCTTGGTTCTGACCTCCCCGCATCAGCAACTGCCACAGCAATTCTTTTCTTTGATACGTCTAAACCTACGTATTGTGTGGTATCATTCATATTAATAGCTCCTTTCGTATTATAGCTCTGATTTGGCATTGGTTAGTAATTCAGTATTACCAAATTAACCTACGTTGTTACGAATAGGAGCTAGTTTCGTTCATGATAACTTCGCT
>NZ_JBHRRZ010000024.1:0-604 GCF_042643265.1 Virgibacillus sediminis
CCAAAGGCGGTGATGAACTTGTTTCAATCCATGAAAGATCGACAAAATGAACTGGAAATGGTAACCATAGAAGAACTTGTCCCTGAAGACCACTTGCTTCGCAAGATTGATCAATACATAGATTTCTCCTTTATACCGGAAAAAGTGCGTCCCCTCTATTCAGAAGATAATGGTCGTCCATCGTTGGACCCCCTGGTTTTATTTAAGATGATGTTTATTGGTTATTTTTATGGCATCCGTTCTGAACGTGAATTGGAACGGCAAATCCAAACGAATGTTGCTTATCGTTGGTTCCTAGGATTGAACTTAACCGATAGGGTGCCCCATCATTCCACGATTAGTTGGAACCGTCGAACTCGTTTTAAAGATACGGATATCTTTCAGGAGGTTTTCGATGAAATTGTGCTACAGGCGATGAACCACCGTATGGTGTCAGGAAGAGTGCTCTTCACCGACTCCACTCACTTGAAAGCCAACGCCAATAAGAAGAAATTTTCCAAACAAGAAGTAAGTGTGGAAACGGCTGATTATATCAATGAACTCAATGAAGCTGTCTCCCAGGATCGGGTGAATCATGGAAAAAAGCCTCTCAATGAAAAGAAGG
>NZ_JBHRRZ010000025.1:0-784 GCF_042643265.1 Virgibacillus sediminis
CCATCTTAAATTGAACAGAATAAGCCTCTTTGATTGTCTTTCTATTTAAACCGGCTGCGCCGTGTTTCTTGTATACGCTCACCCAATTTCTAAGCTGTGTACTTGACTTAATTCCATACTTGCTTGCTAATAACCTGTACCCGAGTGGCCCATCAAGATACTCCCGCACAACTTGAAGCTTAAATGTGGAACTATACTTAGCTATAATAAAACACCCCAAAAGTTAGATTTTTGACTCTAACTTTTGGGGTGCACTTCATATAGACGCTTTTTTTGGTTGGCTAAGCTTCCAAGCGGACTCGAACCGCTGACCCCTTCCTTACCATGGAAGTGCTCTACCTGCTGAGCTATGGAAGCATAGAAATGGCTCCACAGGCAGGATTCGAACCTGCGACCGATCGGTTAACAGCCGATAGCTCTACCACTGAGCTACTGTGGAATAATCAATAAACATTGTAATTGGATGGTGTTTATATTATATGTATTTTAGCATAATCTTATACAGGGTCAAATAGATTATATAAAAAAAGCAGCCTGGCAGCGTCCTACTCTTGCAGGGACAAAGTCCCAACTACCATCGGCGCTGGAGAGCTTAACTTCTGTGTTCGGCATGGGAACAGGTGTGGCCTCTCCGCCATCGCCGCCAGACAACTTTCCTTATAGGGTTGATTTGCACCCTGAAAACTAAATAAGAGTAAATACCGTGACATGGTAAAGAATGTAGTTAAGTCCTCGATCGATTAGTATTCGTCAGCTCCACGTGTCACCACGCTTCCACCTCGAA
>NZ_JBHRRZ010000026.1:0-876 GCF_042643265.1 Virgibacillus sediminis
AAACCATTAAACATTATGTGGAACAGCAAAAAACAAGGGGGTGAAACTGTGTCGCAGACTATAACCGTCAAAATAAAACTGCTTCCCACAAAAGAACAAGCAACTATCTTGCAAGAAATGAGTAAGGCATATATCTCTACTATCAATATTCTTTTGTCAGAAATGGTTGCTGGAAAGAAAAGCACAAAAAAATCAAGTAAGGATATTTCCGCCTCTTTGCCAAGTGCAGTCAAGAATCAAGCTATTAACGATGCTAAAAGTGTGTTCAAAAAAGTAACGAAAAGCAAATTTGCTACTGTTCCTGTGCTCAAAAAACCAGTCTGTGTATGGAACAATCAAAACTATTCTTTTGATTTTACTCACATCCACCTCCCACTGATGATTGACGGAAAGGCGAAGAGAACCCCTGTCCGTGCATTATTAGTCGACAAAAAGAATCGCACCTTCAATTTGTTGAATCACAAAACAGGCACGCTCCGCATCACCAGAAAATCAGGAAAGTGGATGGCCCAAATAGCTGTAACGGTTCAGCCAACAAAAAAGACAGGAACAAAAGTTATGGGAGTTGACTTGGGACTAAAGATTCCTGCTGTTGCTGTGACGGATGATGGAAAGGTGCGCTTTTTCGGCAACGGCAGGCGGAACAAGTTTATGAAACGAAGATTCAGGGCTAAACGAAAGAAGCTCGGACACAAAAAGAAATTGAATGCCATTCGGAATCTCAACGATAAAGAACAGCGTTGGATGAAGGACCAAGACCATAAGGTCAGTCGTGCCATTGTAGATTTTGCCAAACAACAGAAAGTCTCTGTCATTCGCTTGGAAAAATTAGCGAACATCCGGCAGACGGCAAGAACAAGCCGTAAAAACGAAAAG
>NZ_JBHRRZ010000027.1:0-886 GCF_042643265.1 Virgibacillus sediminis
ACAGCGCTTGGAACGCTCTCCTACCATTGTTCGAAGAACAATCCGCAGCTTCGGTGATACGTTTAGCCCCGGTACATTTTCGGCGCAGAGTCACTCGACCAGTGAGCTATTACGCACTCTTTAAATGATGGCTGCTTCTAAGCCAACATCCTGGTTGTCTGGGCAACTCCACATCCTTTTCCACTTAACGTATACTTTGGGACCTTAGCTGGCGGTCTGGGCTGTTTCCCTTTCGACTATGAACCTTATCACCCATAGTCTGACTCCCAAGTCTAAGTAGCTGGCATTCGGAGTTTGACTGAATTCGGTAACCCGATGAGGGCCCCTAGTCCAATCAGTGCTCTACCTCCAGTACTCGTTCCTTGAGGCTAGCCCTAAAGCTATTTCGGAGAGAACCAGCTATCTCCGTGTTCGATTGGCATTTCACCCCTACCCACACCTCATCCCCGCATTTTTCAACATACGTGGGTTCGGGCCTCCAGTCAGTGTTACCTGACCTTCACCCTGGACATGGGTAGATCACACGGTTTCGGGTCTACGACCACATACTGTATCGCCCTGTTCAGACTCGCTTTCGCTGCGGCTCCGTGTCTTCCACTTAACCTTGCATGGGATCGTAACTCGCCGGTCCATTCTACAAAAGGTACGCCGTCACCCATTAACGGGCTCCGACTACTTGTAAGCGCACGGTTTCAGGTTCTCTTTCACTCCCCTCCCGGGGTGCTTTTCACCTTTCCCTCACGGTACTGGTTCACTATCGGTCACTAGGGAGTATTTAGCCTTGGGAGATGGTCCTCCCGGATTCCGACGGAATTCCACGTGTTCCGCCGTACTCAGGATCCACTCCGGAGAGGATTCCTTTTCGACTACAGGGCTCTTACCCGCT
>NZ_JBHRRZ010000028.1:0-1147 GCF_042643265.1 Virgibacillus sediminis
CCAAAAAGTGGACCGTTAAATATTGGGAATGGCTTGACCAACTAACATTTGAACGTTCAGCATCCCAAGTGGTATTCCAAGAATATCTACAACAACTGAAACAATTTCAACAACGTTTAAAAGTATTAGAGAAAGAAATTGAGGAACAAGCAAAAGACGGTGTCCACGCTCCGATGATTCAAACCTTGATGACATTAAGAGGAGTTGCGGTAATAACAGCTACTAGTTTAGTTGCAGAAATTGGTTCGTTTCAAAGATTTAAGACTCCAAAACAATTTATGGCATATACAGGACTAGTTCCAAGTGAAAGTTCTAGTGGTGAAATAAGGAATCTAGGGAAAATAACCAAGACAGGGAATCGGCATGTACGAAGATTGCTTATAGAAGCTGCATGGAGTTACAGATACAAACCTGGAGTCAGAAGAACGTTAAAAGAACGACAAGTAGGACAACCAAGTAATATCTTAGATATATCGTGGAAAGCACAAAACCGTTTGCATAAAAGATATTTTCGTCTAATGGGAAGCGGTAAACCAAGTGGAAAAGCCGTTACGGCAGTCGCAAGAGAATTAGCAGGGTTCATTTGGGCGATTGCCCATGAATCTATGTACGACTCAAAAGCAAAGCATATTACCAAAGTTTAAAAGTCGGTAAGTAAAAAATAAACAATGCAAAATATTAAAAAGGTCATGAATATAGGGCTCGGAGGCAAAGATAAAAACCGTAAAGAAGAATTCACGAAATATACTTGTGCTAGCTACAAAATGGTGAACGCACGCGCGAAGTTCGTGACAGCTTCTTAGACGGAACGATAAAATGTGAGAACCCACGGATATCAGTATGCTCATCGGAGTAGAGATTTTTGCCTTCGTGCCGTGTATTTAACTCCTTTAGGAAGGAGAACATCATTCTTCTTAGCTTAATTTAGGATCTCAATCTTCCAATTGATAGTCAAGGAAACCACTTGACAATCAATCGAAAGATTGAGAAAAGGCCAGCAAGCTAAGAAGAAAGGAATTTTGTAGCAGTTTACTACTCAATAACAGTAGACAAAAAAGAGTTGAAAAGTGACTCTTAATTTAAAGTTGCCCAAATTATCCTGAGGTTATATAGGCTTGACAGTTTCGTTCATATCAGTATATTTCCG
>NZ_JBHRRZ010000029.1:0-1382 GCF_042643265.1 Virgibacillus sediminis
AAAAAAGGTTCTAAGTCAAATGTTGGGGTGGGAGTCCAAACTCCTGCCCCTTTATCCTAATGAATTGCCGATTGATTTGAATTGATGATGTAATAAAACGCGATGTTTCAAGCGGTCATACCTTCGGAAACCAAATGCGTTTCTTTTAATCACCTTCGTTTGGTTGTTCAACCCCTCAATAAAGCCATTATTGTATCCAAAGGCAAAGCTGTTCAGGATCTCAGGCTGCCAGTTCTGAAGGGTCTGGATCGCTTTGATAAACTCTTCCATCCCCGACTTCTCCACTTGGCGGTAAAAATGGTATAAGCCCGTCTTTACCTTCCCGATGTTTGCCTGTCCTTCCTTCTTCGCCCCTTCAAACCAGGTACGGAAAGATTCCTTCAAGCCATAGGCAGTTCGCAATTCTTCCGACATTCCCAAGTACCTTTCCAGGTACCAGTGCTGTTTTTCGCTCAGATTTTCGTAGTGTTTGTAAAAGACATGCTTCATGCGCTTGCATTTCTTTCGATCATACGGATGAAATTCTTTCTGCACCCTCCTGCGCACACGTTCCAGTGCCCAATAAATATAACGGCAGAAGTGGAAGCGATCGTCAATAATAATGGGCTTTCCCAGGGCTTTCTGAACGGCGGATTTAAATCCGTAGCTCATATCCATGATGACCATCTCCACTTCGTCGCCTTTTTCCTCCAGATACCTTTTCACCGTGCTTACAGAGCGATCTGGAAGAATATCCAACGGACGCCCCGTCTTTGCGTCGCCAATGATGACCTGATATTTTCCTTTGTCTGTATCCCCTTTGTATTCATCGATGGCAATCACCTTGGGCAGCGTTTCTACTTCTCTCAGCCTACCGGACGAAATCTGATCAAACCGGCGCATCGCTGTTGTAGGAGAGGTATGGTATTGGGCAGCGCTGTCCTTAAAGTTTTTTCCCTGAATAATCCGAAGGCCTAGAGCCTGGTTCCATTCCACCGTATGACGCTGATAGCGATTTACGAACGGGTTCTTTTCGGGGAATCTCTTGCCGCACTCACATGCATACCGACGCTTCCGATAGAAAAGATAGGTTTTTCGCTCAAACAGTTTTAAATGCTGGATCTTTTGGGAGCGATAATCATGGATTCGCTCCGTCATCGTCCCACAATCAGGGCATCTATGGGTCTTCTTAGGCAACTGGACATGGATATGGTAGGCGCTTTCTGCCTTTTCCAATTTCAAGATCTTCGTATTTTCAAAACCCGGTAAATTCATGTTAGAATACATATGCACGCAACTCCTATCCTTCTTGTTTCTCGTCAATTCAAGTGTAAAGGATATAGGAGTTTGCGTGTTTTTTTATGCTTAAGTTTTTGGAAACCCCAACATATATTTTAGAGCCA